>NZ_MJIR01000086.1:0-3078 GCF_001878835.1 Microbacterium sp. AR7-10
TATCCAGCTCCGATGTGGCGACTGGTCACAGTCGTCTTAGCTACTGCAGCCTGTGAAGCCGCGCGATGTGTTCGTGTGTTTTTTGTTGAGTTCGTCGGCAGCGTCAGATGTGTATAAGAGACAGCATACTCATACCGGAGCGAGAGGCGGTGGGGCCGCGTCAGGGGCGCGGGTAGCCGGTGTGATCGGGGTTGGCCGTCAGCGTCCAACCGTCACCGTCGGCCACGACGAGGTTCTGCATGCCGCCGGCATCCGAGATCACGGCGTAGTCCTGCCCCGCGTCGGCGGCGTAGCAGAACAGCGTGACGAACGGCTCGTCGCCGACGTTCACGCTGCGGTGGATCCAGTGCCCGGGCACGTTGACGGCCTTGCCCGGGGTGAGCTCGATGGCCGCCGACTGGCCGTCGAGGGTCTCCAGGAGCATGACTCCTCGGCCGCTCAGGCAGTGGTACAGCTCGGCGCGATCGGCGACGGCGTGCAGATGCCCGCGGGTCACCGCGAACTCGTCGCCGATGCGCCCGGGCAGCAGGGTGCTGGTGCCCACGATGAGCGCCCCCGGCCCCTCCTGGTAGCGGTGGTCGTCGACCCAGTAGACCAGTTCGTCGGCGCCGCGCTCGGCGACAGCGGCACGCCATGCCGCGTCGTCGCGGTAGACGCCGGACATCTCGCCCAGGGTCTTCTCGTATCGGCGGGAGCGGCCTTCGATGCCGCCCAGCGGCGAGATGGTCAGCGGCACGGGGGTGTCGACCGTGTCGGCGGCGGTGGTGGCGGTGCTCAAGTTCGTCCTCCTGACAGCTTGTAATTACAGGTATACTCCGAAACGTCCCGAAACCCCAACAGGAGCAGGCACCGACTGTGATCATCGCCCATGACCTCGGCACCACCGGCGACAAGGCCTCGCTGCACCACGACGACGGCCGCCCGGTGGCATCCGTCACCGTGCCCTACCCCGCGCGGTTCGCGGCGGGCGGGGTGGCCGAACAGGATCCGCACGACTGGTGGGGTGCGGTCGTCTCGGCGACGCGCGATCTGCTGGAGCGCACCGGAACCGCGCTCTCCGCGGTCACCGGCCTGGTGGTGAGCGGGCAGATGATGGGCGCCGTGCTGCTGGACACCGACGGTGCACCCGCCCGCCCCGCCATCATCTGGGCCGACACGCGCGCCGGTGCGCAGCAGCGCCGACTCGAGAGCGCGCTCGGCGCCGAGCACGCGTATCGCGTGCTCGGGCACCGCCTCAACCCCACCTACTCGATCGAGAAGATCATGTGGGTGCGCGACAACGAGCCGCGCATCTGGGAGCGGGTGCGCCGGGTCTGCGTCGCGAAGGACTACATCGTCCTGCGTCTCACCGGCCGCCTGGCCACCGACCGCTCCGACGCGTCGGGCACGAATGCCTACGACCAGCAGGCCGGCGACTGGTCGGACGAGGTGCTCGCCGCGGCGGGACTCGACCGCGCACTGTTCCCCGAGATCCTCGACTCCACCGCGATCGCCGGGGCGCTCACCGCCTCGGCCGCCGACGCGCTGGGACTGCACACCGGCGTGCAGGTCGTGATGGGCGGCGGCGACGGCCCGATGGCCGCCGTCGGCTCGGGAGTGGTCGCCCCCGAGGACGGCGCCTACGTCTGCCTCGGCACCAGCTCGTGGATCTCGTTCGCCGCCGAACGGCCGCTGCTCGACCCGCAGATGCGCACCTTCACCTTCGACAACGTCGTGCCCGGCGGCTTCGTGCCCACCGCCACCATGCAGGCCGGCGGCGCCTCGGTGCAGTGGATCGCCGAGGCGCTCTCCCCCGACCCGTCGCGCCCCGAGACGGGTCGGCTCACGGCCGAGGCCGCCGCCGACGTCGACACCGAAGACCTCTACTTCCTGCCCTACCTGCTCGGCGAGCGCGCCCCGATCTGGGACCCCGACGCGCGGGGCGCCTTCATCGGACTCGGCCGGCATCACACCCGCGCGCACCTGATGCGCGCCGTGCTCGAGGGCACCGCGTTCAACCTGCTCACGTGCATCCACGCGTTCCGCGAGTCCGGCGCGAGGATCGACCGCATCGACGCCGTCGGCGGCGGGGCGCAGAGCGATGCCTACCTGGCGGTGCTCGCCGATGTCTGGGGCGTGCCGGTGCGCCGCCGCAGCATCGTGGAGGAGGCGAACAGCCTCGGCGCTGCGGTGACCGGCGCCGTCGGACTCGGTCTCGCCGACTTCTCGGCCGCGCGGGCGCTCAGCGAGGTGACCGCGGAGTTCACCCCGGATGCCGCGCGCCACGCGGTCTACGTCGAGCGGCACGCTCGCTTCACGGACGCCTACACGGCCCTCGCGCCGTGGTTCGCAGGAAGGCCGCGCTGATGGGCGTCATCCTCGTCACGAGCCGCTCGTTCTCGGACGGCGATCTCGATCTGGTCGCCCGTGCCGATGAGGCCGGGCACAGCATCCTGCGCGGACCGGCGCATCACGACCTCGCTGAGCTGCGCCCCCTGCTCCTCGACGCGGATGCCTGGATCGCAGGCACCGGCCCGGTGACCGACGAGCACCTGGCTGCCGCGCCGCGGCTGCGCGTGGTGGCCCGGTACGGCGTGGGCACCGAGGCGGTCGACGTCGCAGCGGCCGTGCGGCGCGGCGTCGTCGTGACGAACACCCCGGGCGCCAACGCCGACGCCGTCGCCGACCACGCGGTCGGTCTGATGCTCGCCGCCCTGCGCACCATTCCCGACGGCGACCGTCGCGTGCGCGCCGGCGACTGGTCGGTGCGCCGCGGACGCGAGCTGGGAGCCGCGACCGTCGGCATCGTCGGCTTCGGCCGCATCGGCCAGGGGGTGGCCGCCCGCCTGAGCGGCTTCGGTCCGCGCGTCGTGGCATCCGATCCGTTCCTCCCCGAGGAGCTCGTGCGTGCGGCGGGGGCGGAGCCCCTCGCGCTGGACGACCTGTTCGGCACCGCCGACGTGATCACCCTGCACGCCCCCGGCGGGCAGCGCCTGGTCGACGCCGAGCGCCTCGCCGGGATGCGGGCGGGGAGTGTCCTGGGGGACACCTGTCTCTTATACACAGCTCCGAGCCCACGAGAAGGGTAGTAAACTCGGA
>NZ_MJIR01000087.1:0-61228 GCF_001878835.1 Microbacterium sp. AR7-10
CCGGGGTGCCGTAGCGCTCGGCCGCACGGAACGACGCGTCGTGGATGTCGGCCATGATGTCGCGCAGCTTCTGCTCGCTGTTCGCGAAGTTCCAGCGCTGACGCGACGCGTTCTGGCTCATCTCGAGCGCGGAGGTCGCGACGCCACCGGCGTTCGCCGCCTTGCCGGGTGCGAAGAGCACCTCGGAGTCCTGGAACGCGCCGACGGCCTCGGGGGTCGACGGCATGTTCGCGCCCTCGGCGACCGCGCGCACGCCGTTGGCGATGAGCATGCGGGCGGAGTCCTCGTTCAGCTCGTTCTGCGTGGCCGACGGCACGGCGATGTCGACCGGGGTCTCCCACACGTTGCCGCCTTCGACGAAGCGCGCACCGGGGCGGCGGTTCGCGTACTCGACGATGCGGGCGCGCTCGACCTCCTTGATCTGGCGCAGCAGGGCGAGGTCGATGCCGGCGTCGTCGACGATGTAGCCGGAGGAGTCGGATGCGGTGATGGCCCGTGCACCGAGCTGGGTGGCCTTCTCGATCGCGTAGATCGCGACGTTGCCCGAGCCCGAGACCGCGACGCGCTTGCCCTCGAGGCTCTCGCCGTGCACCGCGAGCATCTCCTGCACGAAGAACACCGCGCCGTAGCCGGTCGCCTCGGTGCGCACCTGCGCGCCGCCCCAGCCGATGCCCTTGCCGGTGAGGATGCCCGACTCGTGACGGTTCGTCATCTTGCGGTACATGCCGAACAGGTAGCCGATCTCGCGGCCGCCCACGCCGATGTCGCCCGCAGGCACGTCGGTGTGCTCGCCGATGTGGCGGAACAGCTCGCTCATGAACGACTGGCAGAAGCGCATCACCTCGGCCTCGCTCTTGCCATGCGGGTCGAAGTTCGAGCCGCCCTTGCCGCCGCCGATGCCCTGTCCGGTGAGCGCGTTCTTGAAGATCTGCTCGAAGCCGAGGAACTTGATGATCGAGATGTTCACCGAGGGGTGGAAGCGCAGACCGCCCTTGTACGGGCCGAGCGCGGAGTTGTACTGCACGCGGTAGCCGCGGTTGACCTGCAGCTTGCCCGCGTCGTCGATCCACGGCACCCGGAAGATCACCTGGCGCTCGGGCTCGACGAGGCGCTCGAGCACGCCCTGATCGAGGTACTTCGGGTGCCGCTCGAGCACCGGGCCGATCGAGTGCAGCACCTCGTGCACCGCCTGGTGGAACTCCGGCTCATTCGGGTTGAGGCTGCGCACCGTGTCGAAGACGGGCTGTGCGGCATCGCTGAGCGGATGGAAGTCGGCAGTGTTCTCTGTCACGCGGGAAGCTTTCTGGTGGGGGATGGAGGAGTGCGATCGTGTCGCGTGATGCTTCGCCGGATCAGGCTGGAGCCTTCACTTTAGCTGGCAGGTCGTGCCCTCTCCGACGAGAAGTCGCAGGGGATGCTATCACCCGGTGTTCTGCAGACCAGCCGCGACTCCGCTGACCGAAAGCAGCAGCAGACGCTGCAGATCGGGGTCGGTCTCGCCCTGGATGTCGGAGCGCAGGGCGCGCAGCGCCCGAAGCTGAAGCAGCGACAGGGCGTCGACGTAGGGCGTGCGCAGCTGCACCGCGCGCTGCAGCACGGGCTTGTTGCCGAGCAGCTGCTCGCCGCCGGTGAGACGGATCACCCAGTCGCGGGTGAGGGCGAGCTCGTCGAGCACGATCTTCGCGAGGTCGTCGCGGTCGCCGAGCGAGAGGTACTCGCGGGCGATGCGCTCATCGGTCTTCGCCAGGCTCATCGCGACGTTGTCGACCATGGTGCGCAGCAGCGGCCAGTCGCGGTACGCCTCGCTCAGTCGAGCCTCGTCGCCGACGGCATTCAGCGCCGTCCCCAGGCCGAACCAGCCGGCGAGGTTGATCCGCGCCTGCGTCCAGGCGAACACCCACGGGATCGCCCTGAGGTCCTCGAGCGACTCGACCGACAGGCCGCGACGCGCCGGACGCGAGCCGAGGGCGAGCAGCCCGATCTCCTCCATCGGCGTGACGGTCGCGAACCACGGCGCGAACCCGTCGGCGGCGACGAGCGAGAAGAATCGCTCGCGCGATGCGGTGTCCATCGTCTGGGCGACGTCGGCGAACCGCTCGGCGGCGCCGCTGGTGCGCTGCTCGACGGAGGGGGAGGACGCGAGCAGCGTCGCCGCGGCCACCTGGTCGATGTGGCGCATCGCGATCGCCGGCTCGCCGTAGCGGGCGAAGATGACCTCGCCCTGCTCGGTGAGCTTGAAGCGGCCGTCGACGGAGTGCGGCGGCTGCGCGAGGATCGCGGAGTTGGCAGGTCCCCCGCCGCGGCCGAGCGCCCCGCCGCGACCGTGGAACAGGGTGAGCCGGATGCCCGACTCCTTCGCCCACAGGGCGATCTGCCGCTGCGCCTCGTAGAGGGCGAGGTTCGCGGCCACCGGGCCGACGTCCTTCGACGAGTCGGAGTAGCCGAGCATGACCTCGAGCCGGTCCCCGGTGGCGTCGAGGCGGGCGCGGAACTCGGGGAACCGCACCACCTCGGCGAGGATGGCGGGGGCGGCCTGCAGATCGGCGAAGGTCTCGAACAGCGGGACGACGTCCAGCACCGGCGCGTCGTCGCCCAGGGCGTACGCCGCGAGGCGGTGCACGTTCGCGAGGTCCTGCGCGGACTGCGTGAACGAGACGACGTAGCGTCCGGCGGCCCGCAGTCCGTAACGGCGCTGGATGTCGGCGACCGCGCGGAACACATCGAGCACCTCCTCGGTCTGCGCGCTGAGCTCGCCGCCGGCGTCCAGCTCCTCGAGAGCCTGCCGGTGCACCTTCGAGTGCTGCCGCACCTCGAGCTCGGTGAGGTGGAACCCGTACGTCTCCACCTGCCAGATCACGTGCTGCATGCCGCCGAACGCGTGGCGGCGCGCCCCGGCATCCGCCAGCGACGACTGCACCGCCCGCAGGTCGGCGAGCAGCTCCTCGGGGGCGCTGTAGGCGCCGTCCTGCTCGGTGCGGGTCGCGTGCAC
Organism: Microbacterium sp. AR7-10; assembly: GCF_001878835.1. Lineage (NCBI taxonomy): Bacteria > Bacillati > Actinomycetota > Actinomycetes > Micrococcales > Microbacteriaceae > Microbacterium > Microbacterium sp. AR7-10. The sequence continues at coordinate 2,990 of NZ_MJIR01000087.1, forward strand.
GCGGTGCACGAGTGCGAGCATCACGCGCCGGTGCGGCTCGGACGGCGAGCGGGTCGCGATCTCGTCCGCGAGCTCCGGATGCCCGTCGGCGAAGCGCTGCCAGATCGCGCTGACCTCGTCGCTCGGCGGGGTGTCGGCGGCGTCGAGGGTGAGCGAGCGGCCGATGCGGTCGAGCGCCCGCTCGAGCCCGCGCAGCACGTGCTCGGACGCGATCTGCGCGGCCTCCCTCGTGACCGCGGCGGTGACGAACGGGTTGCCGTCGCGGTCGCCGCCGACCCACGAGCCGACGCGCACGAACGCGGGGACGACGGGCGCGCTCGCGCCGGACTCGTCGCCGCGCAGCGCGTCGTCGATGCGGCGGTACACGTGCGGCACGGTGCTGAAGAGCGTCTCGTCGAACACTCCCATCACGGTGCGGACCTCGTCGGTCGGGGTGGGCTTCTGCGCACGCAGCGGAGCGGTGCGCCACAGCGTGTCGATCTCCTCGAGCATCCTGCGGCGCGCGCGCCGCTCGTCGGCGCCGCCCTCGCTCGCGGCATCGTGCTCGGTGAGCAGCTCGGAGAGGCGGCGGATGCTGCCCGACACCGCACGTCGGCGTGCCTCGGTGGGGTGGGCGGTGAACACCGGGTGGAAGCGCAGCTCGGCGAGCCGCTCGCGAGCGGCATCCTCCCCGACCTCCTTCGTCAGCTGGGCGAAGGCGGTCGCGACGGTGTCGGTCGCGCCCTCGCGGGGCTGACCGGAGCGCTCGCGCAGGATGCGCACGCGCTGGTGCTCCTCGGCGAGGTTGACGAGGTGGAAGTAGCAGGTGAAGGCCCGGGCGACCTCGTCGGCGCGCTCGATCGTGAACGAGTCGGCGATCTCGGCGGCCCGCGTGAACGCGGCTGCGTCGTCGTCGACATCGGATGCCTGGATGGTCGCCAGTCGCAGCCGCTCCACATCCTCGAAGAGACCGGTGCTGCCCGACTCGCGCAGCACCTGCCCGAGCAGACCGCCGAGCATCCGGACATCCGCGCGCATCGCGTCGGGAATGCCGTGGGAGGCCTCGAATCGGGTGATGACGCGGATGGCTTCGGTGTTCGTGGGCTCGAGCGACATGCTTCGAGGGTAAACCGCTCGAACGGGGCCTCCGTCCCCTGTGACAGAGTGGAGGGGATGCGAATCTCGGACAATCCCCTTCGTGGCCAGCAGTTCCCGGCAGCGCTTCTTCTCGTCGCCGCGGCGCTCGGCCTGCTGCTGGCGAACCTCGCGACGCACGACGGGATCGCCGACGTGCTGCATGCGCATATCGCCATCCCCGGCACGGGACTCGATCTCTCGATCGAGGAGTGGGTGGCAGACGGGCTGCTCGCGATCTTCTTCCTCGTCGTCGCGATCGAACTGCGGCACGAGCTCACCCACGGCGAGCTGGACTCGCCGCGCAAGGCGGTGCAGCCGGCGATCGCCGCGACCGGTGGCGTGATCGTGCCGATCGCGATCTATCTGCTGATCGCGGGGCCGGCGACCGGCGAGGGCACGGCGGTGGGGTGGCCGATTCCGACCGCCACGGACATCGCGTTCGCGCTCGGCGTGCTCGCCATGTTCGGCAAGGGCCTGCCCTCGGCGGTGCGCGTCTTCCTGCTCGCGCTCGCCATCCTCGACGACATCATCGGCATCATCTTCATCGCCGTGCTGTTCGCGCACGACGTGAACTGGGTGATGTTCGCCCTCGCGGTCGTGTCTGTCGTGGTGTTCGCCGTGCTCAGCCGGGTGGTCGCCAAGAACGGCTCATCGGGGATCGCCGTGCTGATGGGTGTCGTGGGCGTGCTCGCCTGGGGCTTCATGGCGCTCTCCGGGATCCACGCGACGATCGCCGGAGTGATGCTGGGCCTGGCGATGTCGCCCGCGCCCGCCGAGAAGACCCGTCACGCGCTCGAGCCGACGGTGAACGGTGTGATCCTGCCGATCTTCGCGTTCGTCGCCGCGTTCGTCGTCATCCCGCAGGTGTCGCCCGCCGAGCTGTCCCCGGCGTTCTGGGGCATCCTCATCGCGCTGCCGGTCGGGAAGATCATCGGCATCGGGATCTTCGGGTGGCTGAGCATGCAGTTGCGCCCGAAGGGAACCGAGCCGGCGCTGCGCCTGCCCGACATCCTCGCCGCCGGCACCCTCGGCGGCATCGGGTTCACGGTGTCGCTGCTGCTCGCGAACCTCGCCTTCGCCGACGACAACGGGATCCGCGACCAGGCGATCCTCGGTGTGCTCGGCGGCTCGCTGATCGCCCTGGTGCTCTCCGCCATCGTCGTCACCGCGCGGGCGCGCTCGTACCGCCGGCTCGCGGCGGCGGTGGAGTGAGCCGATGACCGATCCGCTGAGCGAGCCCGATGCGCTGCGTGCCGCCGCCGAGACGATGCGGCAGGTGCGCGAGCGATGCGTCTGGTCGCAGCGGATCACTCACCGCGACCTCGTGCCCTATCTCATCGAGGAGGCGCACGAGCTGATCGACGCCGTGGAGCGCGACGATCGCGTCGAGATGCGCGAAGAGCTCGGCGACCTGCTCTGGCAGGTGCTGTTCCACGCGGCGATCACCGCGCAGAGCCCGTCCGACCCGTTCGACATCGACGACGTGGCGCGCGGGCTGACCGAGAAGATGGTGCGACGGCATCCGCACGTCTTCGGCGATGCCGTCGCGACCACGCCCGACGAGGTGCTCGTGCACTGGAACGCCGCCAAGGCGGCCGAGAAGCGCGAGCGGCGCAGCGTGCTCGACGGCGTGCCGGCGGGCATGCCCGCGCTGGCCCGAGCGCAGAAGCTGCTCGGACGGGCCTCGTCGGTCGTCGAGCCGGCCGAAGGCGCGTCCGCGCAGGTCGGGCAGCCGGCATCCGAAGCCGAGCTGGGTGACGCCCTGCTCGCCCTCGTCGCCGCAGCGCGAGAGCAGGGATGGGACGCCGAGCGCGCGCTGCGCGAGCGCCTCCGCCTGCTCGAATCCGAGGTGCGCGCCGCCGAGCAGGCGGGCTGACCGTTCGAATCGCTCATCTTGCCGCCGCGACGCCCGGATCGGCGCAAGTCGAGCGATTCGAAGAGCCCGTCGGTGACCTGGGAAGATGGATGCGTGGCAACTGTGAACCCTCCGCGCGGCATGCGCGACTTCCTCCCCGCAGACAAGGCTCGTCGAGAGCGTGTGCTCGCCGTCATCCGCGAGCGCTACCGTGCGCACGGCTTCGACGAGATCGAGACCCCGGTGGTCGAGGAGCACGGGCGGCTGCATGCCGGTATCGGCGGCGACAACGAGAAGCTGTCGTACAGCATCCTGCGCCGCGGACTCGACGCCGACGGCATCCGGGCTGCGGCTGACGACCCGGCCGCGCTCAGCGACCTGGGCCTGCGCTACGACCTCACGGTCCCGCTCGCTCGCTTCTACGCGACGAACCGCGGGCAGCTGCCGACGGTGTTCCGTGCGATCCAGATCGGGCCGGTGTGGCGCGCCGAGCGGCCGCAGAAGGGCCGCTACCGCCAGTTCGTGCAGTGCGACATCGACATCATGGGCGACGAGAGCTCCCGGGCGGAAGCGGAGCTGATCGTCGCGTCCCTCGACACGATCGACGCGCTGGGCCTGCAGGGCGGCACGGTGCGGGTCAACGACCGTCGCGCGCTGGACTGGATGCTCGACAGCTTCGGCTTCACCGAGGACGAGCGCCCCGGCGTGCTGATCACGATCGACAAGCTCGACAAGATCGGCCCCGACGGCGTCGCGGGGGAGCTGCGCGAGCGTGGAGTCACGGCCACAGCCGTCGACGCGTTCGAGGCGTTCCTGAAGCGCCCGCAGACGCGCGAATACACCCCCTACGGCGAGCAGCAGATCCGCAAGGCGCTCCCCGAAGGCGCTCCCGACCAGATCGTCGCGCACCTCGCCTCGCTCGGCGAGGCGGTCGTCGCCGCACGCCCGGATGCCGGGGAGCCCCCTCTCGTGTACGACCCGTTCCTCGTGCGCGGCATGGGCTACTACACGGGAACGATCTTCGAGCTCGCGCACCCCTCCGTGAGCTACTCGCTCGGCGGCGGCGGGCGCTACGACGGCATGATCGGCCGGTTCCTCGGCCAGCAGGTCCCCGCTGTGGGCTTCTCGATCGGCTTCGAGCGCATCGTCGACCTGGTCGCCGAGCAGGAGGTCGATCAGGCCCAGGCCGTCGTGCTCGTGCACGACGCCGACGTGCCGGTCGCGGAGCTGCTGGCGCACAAGTCCGCGCTGCTGCGCGCGGGTGTCGCTCGCGTGCGCCTCGAACGCCGCGCGAAGAACATGAAGGCGCTGCTCGAGCGCTCGGCTGCCGACGGCTACACCGGCTTCGCCTCGGTGCGGTCCGGCGACGAGGCGGGCTCCGCCGAGATCAAGCCGCTGGCCTGATCCGCCCACGCCGAGGAAGGCGAACACACGAGCGCAGGTCGATGTCACGGCATCCGACCTGCGCTCGGCTGTTCGCCTGCACCCGCGCGCCCCGCGCCGATGCATCCGCGCGCCCGGATCGGCGCGCACAGCTCAGCGCACGACGAGTCTCAGCCGCAGCATCCGGTACCCGATGCCGGCCAGCACGACCCCGGTGCCGATCAGCGAAGCGAGTGCGGGCAGCGTCGAGACCAGCACCAGGCATCCGGCCGCGCCGATCACCTGCAGCGCCTTCGGGTAGCGGCGCACGTCGGCTCGCTGGCGCAGCGCCGCGGCGTTCGCGATCAGGTAGTACAGCAGCACGCCGAACGACGAGAAGCCGATCGCTCCGCGCAGGTCGGCCACCAGCACGATCCCGATCACGATCAGTGCCACGGCGACCTCGGCGCGCTGCGGCACCTGCCACCGCTCGTCGACGACGGCGAGGAACCGCGGCAGATCCGCCTCGCGTGCCATAGCCAGCGTGGTGCGTCCGATGCCGGTGATGAGGGCGAGCAGCGCGCCCAGAGACGCCGTCGCGGCCGCGATGCGCACGACCGGACCCGCCCAGCTCCAGCCGGCGGCCTCGGCGACGTCGGCGAGCGGATGCGCGCTGCCGACGGCATCCGCCCCCAGCGTCAGCATCACCGCGACCGCCACCAGCACGTAGACGACGACCGCGCCGCCGAGGGCGAGCACGATCGCGCGGGGGATCGTGCGGGCGGGGTCGATCACCTCCTCGCCCATGGTCGCGATGCGAGCGTACCCGGCGAAGGCGAAGAAGAGCAGGCCCGCCCCCTGCAGCACGCCGTACGCGGTCGCGTCGGGCAGGGGAGCGGGAGAGGCCTGCGGTGCGGCGGCGAGTCCGGATGCCGCGACCGCGGCCAGCCCGAGCAGCGAGAGGACCACGAGGATGCGTGTCAGCAGCGCGGTGCGGGTGACGCCGAAGCAGTTGACGGTGGCGAGGGCGGCGACCGCGAGCACGGCGACGGGCGTCCGCCAGCTCTCCGGGGCGGCATAGGCGGCGAAGGTCATCGCCATGGCCGCGCAGCTCGCGATCTTGCCGATCACGAAGCACCACCCCGCGATGAAGCCCGACCACGGGCCGATCTCGGCCCGCGCGTACGCGTACGTGCCGCCGGCGACGGGGTGCACCGCCGCGAGCTGCGCGGAGGAGGTGGCGTTGCAGAACGCGACGAGGGCGGCGATCGCCAGCGCGATCAGGATGCCGGAGCCGGCGACTCCGAGGGCCGGTGACCAGACGGCGAACACCCCGGCGCCGATCATCGAACCGAGTCCGATCGCGACGGCGTCGACGAGGGTGAGGCGGCGGGCGAGCGGCATCCGCCCATGCTCCCACCCCGGGGTGAACGGGAGGTGACGTGACGCGCTCGCCGATGATCGATCGTCGCGGCCCGGTAGTTCTACTTGCCATAGTTAGTCTAGTGTGAATAGAATAATACGAAAGGGAGGTGCACATGCTCATCCGAGTCGACCCCGACAGCCCTCGCCCGCTGTTCGAGCAGATCGCCGCATCGGTGCGCGGGGAGGTGCTCGCCGGGCGCCTGGGCCCCGGCGACCGGCTGCCCGCCGCGCGCGACCTGGCCGATGCGATCGAGGTGAATGTGCACACGGCGCTTCGCGCCTACCAGGAGCTGCGCGACGAGGGCCTCGTCGAGCTGCGCCGGGGGCGGGGCGCGATGATCTCCGCCTCGGCCGCGCCGCTCGCCGAACTCGCCGGCGAGATCACGGCGCTCGTGCGCCGCGGCGCCGATCTCGGTGTCGCCCCTGCCACCCTCGCCGCCCTCATCAAGGAGATGGAATCATGACCACGCCCGGCACGCAGATCGACGCCGCCGCCGACGTGCGGCGAGCCCGACGGGCTCTCACCGTCATCGGCCTCGTCACCCCGGCCGTCTTCACAGCGGTCGCGGTCGCGCTGATCGCCGTCTGGATGCCCGAGCTGCCCGACCCCGCGGCGACCCACTGGGGAGCCGGCGGCGTCGACGGGTACGGACCGCCCGCGACCTACCTCTGGCTCGCCATCGGCATCGGACTCGGCCTTCCGCTGCTGCTGGTGACGGTCACGCTCACCATGGCGCGACAGCAGTGGGGTGTGACAGCACGGTTCCTGGGAGCGCTCGCGCTCGGGCTCTCGGGCTTCAGTGCCGTGACGACGACCGGGTCGACGTGGATGCAGCGTGGCCTGTCCGACGCCGCCGACGCGACCGACGTGCTGCCCGTGCTCGTCGGCGCGTTCTGCGCTCTGCTCATCCTCTCCGCCGCGGGCTGGGTGCTGCAGCCCGACGTCGAGGCGACCGGGCCCGTGACGCTGAAGACCACGCGTCTGCCGTCGATCTCTGCGGGGGAGCGGGTGGTCTGGATGGGCACGGCGAGGATGGCACGCGGCGGCCTCCTGATCGTCGGGTTCGCCTGCGTCGTCCTGATCGGGGTGACCGCGGTGATGCTGCTGCAGGCGCCCGGGAGCGCGTGGATACCGCTGCTCGTGCTGGCCGTGGTCGGTCTCGCCCTCGCGGCGACGGCATCGTTCCGCGTGCGCGTCGGCGCGGACGGGCTGCACGTGCGCTCCCAGCTGGGATTCCCGCGGCTGCACGTGCCGCTCGACGAGATCACCGGCGTGCGCGCGATCGAATGCCACCCCTTCGCCGAGTTCGGCGGCACGGGCTGGCGGGTCGGTCTCGACGGCCGCACCGGTATCGTGCTGCGCACCGGACCCGCGATCGAGGTCGACCGCCGAGGCGCGGGCGCGGTCGTGATCACCGTCGACGGTGCCGAGACGGCCGCGGCGACCCTGCAGGCGCACCTCGAGCGCCGAGCAGAGGCCTGAGCGGAGGAGCATCGAGATGACGGATCAGCCGACCGACCGGATGCCCGAGGTGGGCCGCACGGCCATCGTCGCGTTCATCGTGCTCGCGCTCGGACTGGCGTGGGCTGTGGCACTGCCGCTGTGGCTGGGCGGCGGCCTCGCGTCGCCGCTCGCCGGGCTGCTGCTGCCGCTGATGATGTACACGCCCGCGGCCGCGGTGCTCGGGGTGCTGCTCGTGCTCCGGCCCGTGCCACGCGGCCGGCGACTCCGCCTCCTCGGCATGTGGCCGCTGCGCCCGGCGAGACGCGTGGTGGGCATGAGCATCATCGCACTGTTCGGCACGATCGGGGTGGTGGCGCTCTCCCTCGCCGTCGCCGTCGTCTGCGGCTGGATCACGCTCGATCTCGTGACGTTCTCGGGATTCGCGGAGGTGCTGCAATCCGGTCCCGCCGGAGCGGCCGCACTTCCGCCCGTCGGCCTGCTCGTCATCGCGCAGCTGCTGGCGATGCCCGTCGCCGCGGCCACCGTGAACGCCGTCGCCGCGTTCGGCGAGGAGATCGGCTGGCGCGGGTTCCTCCTTCCGGCCCTGCGTCGGTACGGCACCTGGCCCGCCCTGCTCATCAGCGGCGCCGTGTGGGGGATCTGGCACGCGCCGATCATCCTGCTCGGGTACAACTTCGCGCGCACCGACATCACCGGAGTGCTGCTGATGACCACCGGATGCCTGGCATGGGGAGTGCTGCTGGGCTGGCTGCGTCTGCGGTCCGGGTCGGTGTGGCCGCCCGTCTTCGCGCACGGCGCCCTCAACGCGGCAGCCGGCCTGCCCACCCTGCTGTTCGCTGCCGGCACCCGTCCCGATCCGGCGCTCGCGTCCGTGCTGGGCGCGTCGGGGTGGATCGCATGCGCTCTGGTGGCCGTCGTGCTGCTGGTCACGGGTCAGTTCCGCCGGCAGCCGGCTCTCGCGACACCGCCCTCCGGGCCGGCCGCCGCGTCGCGCCCTTGACCTCGGCGCGCACGGCGACTTGGCTGGGGGCATGGTCGAATCCACCCCGCACGCCTGGCGCGCCGCCGACGAGTACCTCTCCGACCTGCTCGTCGGGCGCGACCCCGCCCTGGAGCGCGCTCTGTCGGCACAGCAGGCGGCGGGCATGCCCGACATCGAGGTCGCACCGGTCGCGGGCAAGCTGCTGAACCTTCTGGTGCGGATGAGCGGCGCACGGCGCGTGCTCGAGATCGGCACGCTCGGCGGGTACTCGACCATCTGGATGGCCCGGGCCGTGGGCGACCAGGGTCGGGTGGTCACGATCGAGGCCGAACACGACAACGCCGCGGTCGCGCGCGCCAGCATCGACGCCGCCGGTGTCGGCGATCGCGTCGACATCCGCGTGGGCCGTGGCGAGGACGTGCTGCCCACGCTCGTCGGCGGCTTCGATCTCGTGTTCATCGACGCCGACAAGGAATCCAACACCCTCTACCTCGACTGGGCGGCGCGACTCGGGCATCCGGGCACCGTCGTCATCCTCGACAACATCGGCCGCGACGGCGAGATCGTCGACGCCGAGACCGCCGACTCGAAGGTCATCGGCACGCAGCAGGCGCTCCGGATGCTGGCCGACGACCCCCGCTTCGACGCGACCGCGCTGCAGACCGTGGGCGTCAAGGGATGGGACGGCGTGGCGCTCGCGCTGATCGTCTGACATCCGCCCGAGGGGCGAGGACGGGCACGGCTAGACTGAAGCGCGGATCGACGTCGCTCCACCACCACCCTTCCCTCCCTTTCGAAGGAGCACTTCTGTGGCACTGATCGAGGCTGTAGGCGCACGCGAGATTCTCGACTCGCGCGGAAACCCGACCGTCGAGGTGGAGGTGCTCCTCGATGACGGTGTCGTCCAGCGCGCCGCCGTCCCCTCCGGCGCATCCACCGGAGCGTTCGAGGCGTACGAGCTGCGCGACGGAGACAAGGGCCGCTACGGCGGAAAGGGCGTCCTGAAGGCCGTCGAGGCCGTCATCGACGAGCTCGGCCCCGCCATCGAGGGCGTCGAGGCGAGCGAGCAGCGCATCGTCGACGAGATCCTGAACCAGGTCGACGGCACCGACAACAAGAAGCGCGTCGGCGCCAACGCCATCCTCGGCGTCAGCCTGGCCGTGGCCAAGGCCGCCGCCGACTCGGCCGACCTGCCGCTGTTCCGCTACCTGGGCGGCCCCAACGCGCACCTGCTGCCCGTCCCGCTGTTCAACGTCATCAACGGCGGCGAGCACGCCGACAACGGCATCGACATGCAGGAGTTCTTCCTCGCGCCGATCGGCGCCGACACCTACTCCGAGTCGCTGCGCTGGGGCGTCGAGACCTACCACGTGCTGCGCAGCGAGCTGAAGGCCGCCGGCTACGCCACCGGTCTCGGCGACGAGGGCGGCTTCGCCCCCGACCTGCCCAGCAACCGCGAGGGCCTCGAGTTCCTCATCAAGGCGATCGAGAAGGCCGGCTTCACCCCCGGCAAGGACATCGCGCTCGGCCTCGACGTCGCCGCGACGGAGTTCTTCAACGACGGCGTCTACCGCCTCGACAACAAGGACTGGACCGGCCCCGAGCTGATCGAGTACTACCAGGGCCTCGTCGCGGACTTCCCGATCGTCACGATCGAGGATGCCCTCGCCGAAGACGACTGGGACAACTGGAAGCTGCTCACCGAGGCCCTCGGCAGCAAGGTGCAGCTGGTCGGCGACGACCTGTTCGTGACGAACCCCGAGCGCCTCGGCGACGGCATCAAGCGCGGTGTCGCCAACTCGCTGCTCGTGAAGGTCAACCAGATCGGCACCCTGACCGAGACCTTCGACGCGGTCAGCCTCGCGCAGCGCTCGGGCTACACGGCCATGCTCTCGCACCGTTCGGGCGAGACCGAGGACACCACGATCGCCGACCTGGCCGTAGCGACCAACGCGGGTCAGATCAAGACCGGTGCGCCCGCACGCAGCGAGCGCGTCGCGAAGTACAATCAGCTTCTGCGCATCGAAGAGGATCTGGGCGACGCCGCGGTCTTCGCGGGTGCGTCGGCCTTCCCGCGCTTCCAGGCGTGAGCCGGAGCGTGCGCTGATCTGAACGGACGAAGGAGGAGGAGCATGGCCAGACGACCCGCTCCTCCTCCTTCGGCGTCCGTGCCCGCGTCGTCACCCTCCTCGCGCGCGTCCGGCGGACGCACGGTCGATGTGAGGGAGTGGGCGAGCGGCATCCGCCTGTCGGGTTTCGCCGTGATCATGCTCTCGCTGGTCGTGCTCGGCACCTGGGTGCTCGTGCCGACCATCGGCACCTACCTCGGCCAGAAGCAGAAGATCGCCGCGCTCGAGCACTCGGTGCAGGTGACCGAGGAGCAGATCGCCAATCTCGAGCGCGAGCGCGATCGATGGGACGACCCGGCGTACATCACCACCCAGGCGCGTGAGCGGCTGTACTACGTCAAGCCCGGCGAGGTCGTCTACCTCGTCGACGACGATCTGGATCCCGCCGACCTGCCGCCCGAGCAGCAGGAGGTCAGCGCCCAGCTCGAGGAGCGCCCGGCCGACTGGATGCCGCAGCTGCTGCGCGGGCTGACCTCCGCAGGGCTCGCGAAGACGGCCGTCGAGGCGCCGACTCCGCAGGGCTGAGGTCTGTCACAGTGACCTCCCGTACCCTGGTGGGGTGACGACACCTCCCTTCCCGACGCCCACCGCTGCAGAGATCGATGTGGTCTCGAGTCAGCTGGGCCGTGCCGCCCGCGGCGTCATCGGCATCGCCGCGCGCTGCGTCTGCGGCAACCCGACCGTGGTGGCCACGGCGCCCCGTCTCGACGACGGAACGCCCTTCCCGACGTTCTACTACCTGACGCACCCCGCGGCGACCGCCGCGATGTCGACCCTCGAGGCGACGCAGGTGATGCCCGAGCTGGCTCGGATGCTCGAGGAGGACGACGACGTCGCCGCAGCCTACGGCCGCGCGCACGAGGCGTACCTCGCCGACCGCGCGCAGTTCGGCGAGGTGCCCGAGATCGACGGCATCTCGGCCGGGGGGATGCCGACGCGCGTGAAGTGTCTGCACGCTCTCGCCGGGCACGCTCTGGCCGCGGGGCCGGGTGTGAACCCGGTGGGGGATGCCGCGCTGGAGCGCTCCTCCTGGTCGCCCGAGCGATGCGCGTGCGTCGACCCCGGCGCCGCGTTGGCGGACCGCGCGTCATGATGGCCGCTCGGATGCTGCGTGGCGTCGCTGTGACAGCGGCGATCGCGGCATCCGCGGTGTTCGCGGCCGTGCCCGCACCCGCCTCCGCCGCCTCGGCGACGTCGACGTTGCAGGCGCCCACGGAGACGGCGACGCCCGCCGCGCCACCGATCCCCGACGACCCGAACGACCCCGCCCGGGCGATGGAGTACTGGCTCGACGGTGCTGGGATCCGGCAGGCCTGGAACGTGACCAGGGGCAAGGGCGTGAAGATCGCGGTCATCGACACCGGCATCGGCAAGCCGCCGGTGATCTTCGACGGCGCGGTGGCCGACGGCACCGACGTGTCCGGCGTCGGCAGTGCGGACGGGCGCACCCCGGTCGGCGTGCGCGATCCCAACCACGGCTCGTGGGTCGCCTCCCTCGCCGCCGGACGCGGGAACCCCGACGGCACCGGGATGATCGGCGTCGCACCGGAGGCACAGCTGCTGTCGGTCTCGCTCGGCTTCCCCGGCTCCGCGTCGACGAAGCCGTTCGTCGACCAGGTGGTCGAGGCCATGAAGTGGGCCGTCGACCACGACGCCGACGTCATCAACCTCTCCTTCACCACCAACACCCTCGACTGGGATCGCAGCTGGGACGAGGCGTTCCTGTACGCGTTCGAGCACGACGTCGTGGTGATCGTCGCCGCCGGCAACCGCGGCAGCGGCACCTCGATGATCGGAGCGCCTGCCACGATTCCGGGTGTGCTGACCGTCGGCGGCGTCGACCAGACCGGGGTCGCCAGCCGCGGCGCATCCACGCAGGGCATCACGATCGGCATCTCGGCGCCGAGCGAGTCGCTGCTGGGCGTCTCGGCCGACGGCACCCTGCGGTCGTGGGACGGCACGAGCGGGGCCGCCCCGATCGTCGCGGGTGCTGCCGCGCTGGTGCGCGCAGCGCATCCCGATCTGGATGCGGCCAACGTCATCAACCGCCTGATCAGGACTGCGCAGCCCGTGCCCGACATGGCGCGCACCCCCGACCCGCTCTACGGCTACGGTCTGCTCGATGCCGAGGCCGCGGTCACGGCATCCATTCCCCGCGTCTCGAGCAATCCGATGGGCGACCTGAAGGAGTGGATCCGGGTCTACCGCCGTGCCGATGCTCCCGAGCAGCCGGTGCCAGAGCAGCCCGCGACCCCGGTCGCCGTGCCGCCGCTCCCGCCGGTCGAACGGTCCGTCGAGGCCGCGTCGCCGCTGCTCCCGACCGAGGAGTCGCTGCGATACGGTACCCTGCCGCTGTTGGCCCTCACGGTGCCTGGTATCCTGGTAGCGCTTGGCGTCACCGCAGCTGCCCGGCGCATCCGATCGGAGCGCGGTAGACGCACTCCCACACCCTGACGACGAGGAGTTGTCCCCCTGTGCCTCAGAACAGCACTGCACCCCGCATTCTGATTGTCGGTGGAGGGTACGCCGGTTTCTACACCGCCTGGAAGCTCGAAAAGCACCTTCGCAAGGGCGAGGCGGACGTGACGATGGTGGACCCGCTGCCGTACATGACGTACCAGCCGTTCCTGCCCGAGGTCGCAGCCGGATCGATCGAGCCGCGTCACGCGGTCGTCACGCACCGTCGTCACCTCAAGACGACCAACGTGATCACCGCCAAGGTGACGGGCATCGACCACGCCAACAAGGTCGCCACGATCACCCCGCCGGTCGGCGAGCCGTACGAGTTCGCGTACGACCAGATCGTCGTCACCGCCGGTGCCGTGTCGCGCACCTTCCCGATCCCGGGGATCGCCGACAACGCGATCGGCCTCAAGACCATCGAGGAGGCCGTCGCCGTGCGCGACCGCCTGCTGTCGAACTTCGACAAGGCCGCCGCCATCCCGGCCGGCCCCGAGCGCGACCGCCTGCTGACCGTCGTCGTCGTCGGCGGCGGCTTCGCCGGCATCGAGGCGTTCGCCGAGCTGCGCTCGTTCGCGTCGTCGCTGGTCTCGAAGTACCCGCAGCTGTCGTTCGACGACACGCACTTCCACCTCATCGAGGCGATGGGTCGCATCATGCCCGAGGTCTCGCTCGAGACCAGCAAGTGGGTCATGAAGGACCTCGGCAAGCGCGGCGCGTTCATCCACCTCGACACCCAGGTGACCAGCGCCGTCGACGGCAACGTCGAGCTGTCGACGGGTGAGGTCATCCCCACCGACCTGATCGTGTGGACCGCCGGCGTCATGGCCAACCCGACCGTCGTGCGCGGCGGCGACCTGCCGACCGAGCAGCGCGGCCGCATCTCGGCGCAGGCCGACCTGCGCGTCGTCGACGCCGACGGCAACCCCGTCGAGGGTGCGTGGGCGGCCGGCGACGTCGCCGCCGTCCCCGACAAGACCGGTGGCCTTCCCGACGGCACCTGCGTGCCCAACGCGCAGCACGCCGTGCGTCAGGCGAAGCTGCTGGCGAAGAACCTCGTCGCCGTGCTGCGTGGCGAGGGCACGAAGGACTACTTCCACAAGAACCTGGGCGCGGTGGCGGGCCTCGGCCTCTACAACGGCGTCTTCCAGTCCGGCAAGATCGCGCTCAAGGGCTTCATCGCGTGGGTGGCGCACCGTGGCTACCACGGCCTCGCCATGCCGACGTGGGAGCGCAAGTGGCGCGTGCTCTGGGGCTGGTGGAACAACCTGTGGCTGGGACGCGACTTCGCGAACCTCGCCGCCGTGCAGCACCCGCGTGCAGCGTTCGAGGAGTTCGCGGCGCGGCCGCGCCCCGCGGTCGCAGAGGCCGCCGCACCCGCCGCGCAGAAGAACGCGGCGAAGTCGGATGCCGGCAAGCCCGCTCCGGTGAACGATGCAGGTGAGAGCGCGGAGAAGAAGCCGGCCGCGAAGGCCGACGCTGCGAAGCCCGCTGCCAAGAAGCCCGCTGCCAAGAAGCCGGCCGCGAAGAAGCCCGAAAGCGTCGAGACCACGGTCTGACGCGTAGGTCTCAAGGGTCCGTCCGAGCGACAGCTCGGGCGGACCCTTCTTCGTGCCCCCACTGGGATTCGAACCCGTCCCCACCGGCCACTCCACGCGCCGCTGCGCGTCGCGCGGAGCCTCGGGCCGGCGTGGGCCCTGGTCTGGCTTCTCACCCAGTGGCGTCACTGCGTGCCCCCACTGGGATTCGAACCCAGACTGAAGCGTGTTTAAGACGCCTGCCTCTGCCATTGGGCTATGGGGGCCTGCATTCACCCTATCGACGCGTCACCCGAGTCGTAGGGTGGGGGAGTGCTCGATCTCACCGCAGGCCACGGCCCGGCATCCGATTCCGATGCGCCCTGGCATTCCCCCGACCGCTTCTGGTCAGCGCTGACCGACGCGACCGCGCATCTCCCCGCCCCCGTGGCGGTGATCGAACGCGAGGCGCTCCGACACAACGCGATGGACCTGCTGGTGCGCGCCGGAGGCCTCCCGATCCGGGTCGCGACGAAGTCCGTGCGGGTGCGAGCCGTTCTCGATGCTGTGCTCGAGATCCCCGGCTACCGCGGACTCCTCGCTTTCACCCTCGCGGAGGCGCTCTGGCTGGCCGAGCGCTACGACGACATCGTGCTCGGCTATCCGACGGTCGACCGCGCCGGACTGGCCCGCCTGCTCGCGGACGAGCGCGCGGCGTCACGCATCACCCTGATGGTCGACGACTCCGCCCATCTCGACGTGATCGATTCTGTGGCGGGTCCCACCTCGCGCCCCGAGGTGCGGGTCGCGATCGACGTCGACGCGTCGCTGCGCTCCTCATCCCTCGGTCATGTCGGCGTGCGCCGGTCTCCGCTGCACTCGGCGGCGCAGGTCGCCGCCTTCGCCCGTGAGATCGTGCGCCGCCCCGGCTTCCGGCTCGTCGGCCTGCAGATGTACGAGGCGCAGATCGCAGGGCAGGGGGATGCCGCGGGGCCCGACGCCCCGGTGATCCGCATGGTGCAGGCGCGTTCACGCGACGAGCTGCGCCGGCGCCGCGCCGAGATCGCCGACGCGATGACCCAGATCGCTCCGCTCGAGTTCCTGAACGGGGGTGGGACGGGGTCGCTGGAGTTCACCGGAAGCGATGAGTCGCTGACCGAGGCGACCGCGGGCAGCGGCCTGCTCGCCGGCCACCTCTTCGACGGGTATCGCTCGTTCCAGCCCGCGCCGGCGGCATCCTTCGCCCTCGACGTGGTCCGCAAGCCGACACAGGCCATCGCGACCGTTCTGGGCGGGGGCTGGATCGCGTCGGGTCCTGCCGTGACCTCCCGTCAGCCGCTGCCGGTGTGGCCGGCAGGACTGCGCACGCTCGGCCGAGAGGGCGCGGGGGAGGTGCAGACGCCGCTGCGCGGAGCTGCTGCCGAGGATCTGCGTGTCGGCGATCGGGTCTGGTTCCGGCACGCGAAGAGCGGCGAGCCGGCCGAGCGGATCGATCGGTATCATCTCGTCTCGGAAGGCACCGTGGTAGGCGAGCTGCCGACGTATCGCGGCGAAGGGGAGGCGTTCCTATGACCCGACCGGGCGGAACGTGGCAGAACTGGGGTCGCACCGCGCAGGTGCGACCCGTGCGCGTCGAGCGTCCACGCTCGCCCGAGGGCGTGCAGCGGTCGGTGGTGGCGGCAGCCTCCCAGGGGCTCACCGTCAAGGCCGTCGGCGCCGGGCACAGCTTCACCGGGATCGCGGCGGCCCCCGGTGTGCTCCTCGAGCTCGATGATCTGCAGGGGCTGGTCTCGGCCGACCCGCAGACGGGCCGCGTGAGCCTGCTCGCGGGCACGCGCCTGCATCGCATCCCCGCGCTGCTGAAACCGCACGGATTGGCCATGCAGAACCTCGGCGACATCGACCGGCAGTCGATCAGCGGCGCGATCTCGACCGGCACGCACGGCACCGGCGCCCGCTTCGGCGGTATCGGCAGCCAGGTGCGAGGACTCACGTTGGTCACCGCGGCCGGCGAGTTCCTGCGCATCGACGAGGAGCACAACAGCGACCTGCTCGCGGGCGCCGTGGTGGGTCTCGGAGCCCTCGGGATCGTCGTCGAGGTCACGCTGCAGTGCGTGCCGGCGTTCGTGATGCACGCACAGGACGTTCCGCTGCCCCTCGACGAGACGCTCGCATCGCTGGGCGAGCGGGTGGCGGATGCCGATCACTTCGAGTTCTACTGGCATCCGCACACCGACGTCGCACTGACGAAGACGCAGACGCGCCTGCCGGAATCGGCACCGCGGCGTCCCCTCCCGCCCGTGCAGCGCTGGCTCGACGAGAGAGTGCTGGCGAACGGCATGTTCGGCGCGTTCTGCGCGGTGAGCCGAGTGGTGCCGGCCGTGATCCCGCCGTTCAACCGGCTCGCGGCGAAGGTGACCGGCGATGCCGACTACGCGGATCGATCGCACCGGGTCTTCGTGCACCACCGTGGCGTGCGCTTTCGCGAGATGGAGTACGCCCTGCCGGCCGAGAACGTCGGTTCGGCGTTCGACGAGCTGCGCCGGCTCATCACCGCGCGCGGGTGGCGCATCGAGTTCCCCGTCGAGGTGCGTTTCGCCGCGGCCGACGACCTGTGGCTGTCGACCGCATCCGGCCGCGACAGCGCATACATCGCCGTGCACCGCTACTGGCGGGTCGATCCGCGCGAGTACTTCGACGCCGTCGAGCAGATCATGCTCGACCACGGCGGTCGCCCGCACTGGGGCAAGCTCCACACCCTGAGCGCCGCGCAGCTGCGTGAGCGCTACCCGAGGTTCGACGACTTCGTCGCGCTGCGCGACCGCCTCGATCCCGACCGGCTGTTCGGCAACCGGCACCTCGAGCGGATCCTCGGGGCCTGAGCCCGGCCTGTCGTCCAGCCGACGCGCAGTGATCCGCGCATAGGATGGATCTCGGTTCAAGAGGGGGCTGTGCATGGAATGGCTGTGGCCGGTACTTATCGTCGTCGGGGTGCTGCTGCTCGTCGGCATCTACCTGTGGTCCACGTACAACTCGCTGGTGCAGCTCAAGGTGCGCGTCGACGAGGCGTGGAGCGGAATCGCCGTGCAGCTCAAGCGCCGCGCCGATCTCATCCCCAACCTGATCGAGACCGTGCGCGGCTACGCCGCCCATGAGAAAGAGGTCTTCGAGGGCGTGACCAGGGCGCGAGCCGAGACGCTCGCCGCGTCCGGACCCGCCGAGGCCGGTGTGGCCGAGGGCCACCTGCAGCAGGCGCTGCGCAGCCTGTTCGCGGTCGCCGAGGCGTATCCGCAGCTTCAGGCCAGCCAGAACTACCTGCAGCTGCAGCACTCACTCGTCGACACCGAAGACAAGGTGCAGGCCGCCCGCCGCTTCTACAACGGCGGCGTGCGCGAGCTGAACACCAAGATCAAGGTGTTCCCCAACAATCTCTTCGCCCGTGGCCTCGGCTTCACCGAACGGGAGTTCTTCGAGGTCAACGACGACGGCGCGATCTCCGAACCGCCGCGCGTGCAGTTCTGACGCCATCACCACCGAACGCCCCGTCACACGCCGGGGCGTTCGTCATTCCCGCGGATGCACGTGTCGTTCGACCGACGTCTCGGCGCCGTGCAGGGCGTGCGCCAGGTCGTTCGCGGCATCGCCCCAGCCCGACACGCTGATCCGCTCGAGACCCTGCCACAGGGCCGCAAGCACCAGCTCCTCGGCCACCCGCTCGGCATCCGCCCTGGGCCGCGCGTGCTGCTCCCACCACGCCGACTGCACGCGCAGGGTCGACGCGAGCCGGTCGGCCTTCAGATCCACCCGTCCGACGACGCTGTCGCCGACGAGCATCGGGAGGGAGTAGTAGCCGTAGCGGCGCCGATCCGCGGGAACGTAGATTTCGATGCGGTAGTCGAAGTCGAACACGCGCAGCGCCCGATCCCGAAACCACACCACGGGGTCGAACGGGGTCAGCAGTGCTGACCGATCGATGCGGCGGGGCAGCACCGCGTCTCGATGCCGCCACGCGGGGATCGCCCTGCCCCCGCGCTCCCAGCCGCGTACCGACACCGGCTCCAGCTCGCCCGCGTCGACCAGGTCGGCCACCGCCGCCCGCACCCCCGCCTGATCGCGCAGGCGGTGGTAGTCGTTCAGATCGGTGATCGTCGCGACGCCGTAGGATCGCGCCGCCCGCCGCACCAGTTCGCGCACGGCCGCGTCACGCGGGACGATCACCTCGCGGATCGAGTCGGGAATGATCTGCGACGCCAGACCGTAGCGCCGCTCGAACCCGATGCGGCCGGCGATCGCGACCTCTCCGCAGCGCCAGAGGTGCTCGAGCGCGATCTTCGCCTCGTCCCAGTCCCACCATGAGCCGCGCTCGCGGGGTGCGTCGTCACGCAGATCCGCCGGGCGAAGCGGGCCGCGGGCACCCAGCTCGTCGCGCACCCAGTCGAGGGTGCGGGCGTGCACCCGCCCCCATCCGCCCGGTCGCTCCGCTCGCTCGCGCCATTCCTGCATGCGGAAGCGCCACAGGGCCCAGTCCTCGACCGGCATGAACGTGGCCTCGTGAGCGAGATACTCCACGTAGCGGGTCGTGCGCGAGATGACGGTGCGATCCAGCAGCGCGGGGTCGTACGAGCCCAGCCGGGAGAACATCGGCATGTAGTGCGAACGTGCGAACACGTTGACCGAGTCGATCTGCAGCACGCCGAGCCGCGTCATCGTCCGGTGCAGGTGGTGGGCGCTCACGGCATCCGGTCGACGCCGGGAGAATCCCTGCGCCGCGAGCGTCATCCGCCGCGCCTCGGCGGCGCTGAGGGTGGTCGAGGAGGCAGCCGTCACTGCGCCAGAGTAGCCGCAGGCGCCGACATCGGGTGCGAGGGCGTTTCGCACCGTACGTAGAATTACACAATGAGCGACGACCCCAGGCCGAGGTTCCGCAATCCCTTCCGATATCAGCCGCCCGTGCTCGACCGCACGGTGACCACCACGGCTGACGACGCCGTGCCGGCCCCCCTCCGCGTCACCGCGGCCTACGCCTGGCGCCTGCTGGTCATCGCCGGCCTGATCGCACTGTTCATCTGGCTGGTGATGCTGCTCAAGCTCCTGGTCATCCCCCTCCTGGTCGGCATCCTGATCACCGCGCTGCTGTGGCCGGCTTTCCAGCTCATGCTGCGCGCCCGCTTCCCGCGCTGGCTGGCGATCGCGGTGACCGTTCTGGGGGCGCTGGGTGTGGTCACAGGGCTGTTCTGGCTGGTGATCTGGCAGGTGCGCACTCAGCTTCCCGACGTGCAGGCCAAGACGACGGATGCCATCCAGCAGGTGCGCACGTTCCTGCTCGACGGTCCGCTGCATCTCACGGAAGCGCAGATCGACGGCTACATCCAGCAGGGGATGGGCCTGCTGAACGAGCAGGCCGATCTGCTGCTGAACGGCGCGCTCGCCGTCACCGGAACAGCCGCGCACATCGTCACCGGCGCGCTGCTGTCGCTGTTCATCCTCATCTGCCTGCTCGCCGACGGCGCGGGTATCTGGCGGTGGACGCTCAAGCTGTTCCCGCGAATGGCACGCCCTGCGGCCGATGCGGCGGCCCGCAACGGATGGGCGACGGTGGTCGACTACGCGCGCACGCAGATGTTCGTCGCCGCCATCGACGCGGTGGGCATCGGCGTCGGTGCCGCGCTTCTGGGGGTGCCCATGCCCATCCCCGTCGCCGTGCTCGTCTTCCTCGGGTCGTTCGTGCCCATCGTGGGCGCCGTGGTCACCGGAGCAGTGGCGGTGTTCCTCGCTCTGGTGTACAACGGCCCGGTGGTCGGATTGCTCATGCTCGGCGTGGTGCTGCTGGTGCAGCAGCTCGAGGGTCACATCCTGCAGCCGATCCTGATGGGCTCGGCCGTCAAGGTGCACCCCCTGGCGGTGGTGCTCGTGGTGGCGGGTGGAGCGATGATCGCGGGCATCCCGGGAGCGCTGTTCGCGGTTCCGCTGGCCGCATTCGTCAACGTCGCGGCCGTCACCATCGGCTCGGGCGCGTGGCGCACCGGGCGTGAACCCGCACCCGAAGATCTCATCTGGAGCACAGTGCCGCGCGAGCGGCAGAGGAGGAATCGATGACCCTGGTCCCCGGCGTCGCCGCCATCCCGAGCCTTGAGGAGTTCACCGCCGCGGCGGAGAGCCTCTCCGGAGTGATCTCCCGCACCCCGACCGAGCTGTCGCGGGCGCTCGGCGAGATCCTCGGCTCACCCGTGATGCTCAAGATGGAGAACCTGCAGCGAACCGGGTCGTTCAAGATCCGCGGAGCGACCTACCGTCTGTCGCGTCTGACGGAGGAGGAGCGCTCCAGGGGTGTGGTGGCCGCCTCGGCGGGCAACCACGCGCAGGGCGTGGCACTCGCCGCTCAGATGCTGGGCATACCCGCGACGATCTTCATGCCGCTCGGCGTCCCGGTGCCCAAGCTGCTCGCCACCCGGGGCTACGGCGCCGAGGTCGTGCTCGAGGGGGAGACGGTGGCCACCTCGCTGCGCCTCGCGGCGGAGTTCGCCGAGCGCACCGGTGCCGTGCTCATCCACCCTTTCGACCACCGCGACATCGTCGTGGGCCAGGGCACGCTCGGTCTCGAGGTGATCCAGGACGTCCCTGACGTCGACACGGTGATCATGGGCATCGGCGGCGGCGGGCTGATCGCCGGTGTCGCCGCTGCGGTCAAGGCCGCCGCCGCCGCGACCGGTCGCACCGTACGCGTGATCGGCGTGCAGGCCGCGAACGCCGCGGCGGTGCCACCGTCGCTCGAGGCCGGCAGCCCCGTCGAGATCCAGACGCATCCGACGATCGCCGACGGCATCCTCGTCGCGCGACCGGGAGACGTGCCGTTCGAGATCATCCGCGAGCTCGTCGACGAGGTGGTCACGGTCAGCGAGGACGACATCGCCCGCGCCCTCCTCGTGCTCCTCGAGCACGCCAAGGTCGTCGTCGAGCCCGCCGGCGCCGTCGGCGTGGCCGCCATCCTCGCAGGCAAGGTGCGCGACACGGGCGTGACCGTGCCGATCCTCTCGGGCGGCAACATCGATCCGATGCTGCTGCAGCGGGTCGTGGCGCACGGTCTGGCGGCATCCGGTCGATACGCGACCGTGCGCGTACCGCTTCCCGACCGGCCCGGTCAGCTGGCGAAGGTGTCGGATCTGCTCGCGCAGGCCGGGGCCAACGTCATGGAGGTGCTGCACACCCGTCACGGGCACGGTCTGCAGATCAGCGACATGATCCTGCAGCTCTCGATCGAGACCCGCGGACCCGAGCACACCGAGCTCGCGCTCGAGACGCTGCGGCGGGCGGGCTTCGCCCCGGTTGTCGTCCCGGACTGAGCCGCGAAGACGCAGAACGGCGGGACGCCCTGGAGTGTCCCGCCGTTCTGCGTGTGCGGAGATCAGCCGGTGTAGGTCTCGACTCCGGTGATCTCGACGGTGATGGAGCGGCCGTTGGGCGCCTCGTAGCTCGACTTCTCGCCGACCTTGAGGCCGATGATGGCCTGGCCGAGCGGGCTCGCCTCGCTGTACACGTCGAGCTCGCCGCCGGCGGCGATCTCGCGGCTGCCGAGGAGGAAGACCTCCTCATCGCCCGCGACGATCGCCGTGACGACCGTGCCGGGCTCGACGATGCCGCGGCTGGTGGGCGCCTCGCCGACCTTCGCCGTCTTCAGCAGCTGCTGCAGGGTGCGGATGCGCGCCTCCTGCTTGCCCTGTTCGTCCTTCGCGGCGTGATATCCGCCGTTCTCCTTGAGGTCGCCCTCTTCGCGGGCCGCTTCGATGCGGGCGGCGATCTCCTCACGGCCGACCGTCGAGAGGTGCTCGAGCTCTTCGACGAGCCGGTCGTAGGCCTCCTGCGTGAGGAAAGGTACCTGAGCGTCTGTGGACACAGCCTGCTCCTTCGCTGCGGGCCCCTTCAGGGGCTTCGGGGATGTCGGGCCGTCCGGCGACCCGTGGGATATGCAAGACGCCCCGGCGTCGGCCAGGGCGTCGATCATCTTTCGGATGATTCTAGGCGACCCAGCAGGCCTTCACCAAACCGGTGGTCGCCTCGGCGACGGTCGGGATGCTGACGGCGACGCCCTTCGTGTGATGCTCGCCGCCGGGGATCTCGATCAACTTCCAGCCGACCACTCCGAACTCCTCGTCGAGCGCCTCCACCGCGCACGCGACGTCCGCGCCCTGCGGTGCGGTGAACTGGAAACGCAGGTCGACGCTGTGGGCGTCGACCACGGTGAAGCCCAGATCGTCGGCATCCACCGCGCTCATCTGCTGCGCGACGATCGTCCAGCCCAAGGCGACGACGGCGGCCACGGCGGCCGCGCCGAAGACGATCCAGGGGAGGCGTCGCCGGGGCGTGCGACCGTATCGCTCATCGAGCTCGCGTGCGGTGGTCACGTCTCTCCCTGGTGTGGACGGCGGATAGGCTGGACTTCCAGGTTATTCGACCTGCGAGGAGAAGGCGGACCATGATCCTGTTCGGTGAGACAACCCCGATGCCGACGCCGTCGATGACGGTCGACCCAAACTCGGTGACCCCCGGCTTCGCGGGCTTCGCGATCATCGTGATCATCGTCGCGGCCGTGGTGCTGCTGATCTGGGACATGAACCGCCGCATCCGCAAGGTCCGCTACCGCGAAGAGGTGCGCGCAGAGCTGGATGCCGAAGAGGCGGCGCTGCGTGAGCAGGCCGACGGCGACGAGAGCAGCCGCTGAGGTCGGCTCGACTCACACGCCGACGCGCTCGAACGCGTCGAGGCTGATGCCCTGATCGAGGATGGTCTTCGACCACTCCTTCGCGCTGTGCAGACTGTGGTCGCGGTAGTTGCCGCACTCCACGGCCGAGACGCCGGGTACGTCGCTCCACTCGGCCGTGTTCGCGATGAACTCGAGGCCTCCGCGCACCGCCGCGACGACGTCGGCGACCGCGGGCTCGCCCCAGAAGATCGCGTGGAAGCCGGTGCGGCATCCGAACGGCGAGATGTCGATCAGCCCGTCGATGCGGTCGCGGACGACGCTGGCGAGCAGGTGCTCGATGGTGTGCAGACCCGCCGTGGGGATCTCACCCTCGTTCGGCTGCACGAACCGCACGTCGAAGTTCGAGATCGCGTCGCCCTTCGGTCCGTGCTCGACGCTGATGAGGCGCACGTACGGTGCGCTCACGGCGGTGTGGTCCAGGGTGAAGCTCTCTACTTCGGCCATTGTCGCTCCTCTGCTCTGACGCGGAATTCGAGCGTATCCCGCGTCAGCCGCCGAAGCCCAGCGAGGGCGAGAGCGGGTCGAGCGAGATGAGCAGGCACGCGGTCCAGTGACAGAGGAAGGCGAGCACGGTGCAGACGTGGAAGATCTCGTGGAATCCGAAGCGCCCCGGCCAGGGGTTGGGCTTCTTCATCGCGTAGACGATCGCTCCCACCGTGTACAGCAGGCCGCCGACGCAGACGAGCACCATCATGGCCACGCTGGCCTGCAGCAGGTCGCCCATGTACATCACCGCGGCCCAGCCCAGTGCGAGGTACAAGGCGACGTACAGCCATCGAGGCGCGTTGATCCAGAACACGCGGAACAGGATGCCGAGCACCGTCCCGCTCCACACCACGATCAGCAGCACCAGGCCCTTCTGCGGCGGCAGAGCGAGAACGGCCAGGGGCGTGTACGTGCCCGCGATCAGCAGCAGGATGTTGGCGTGATCGATGCGCTTGAGAACAGCCTTCGTCGTGGGACCCCAGTCGAACCGGTGGTAGAGGGCCGAATTGCCGAAGAGGAGCATCGAGGTGACCATGAAGACCGCCGCGGCCCACTTGGCAGGCGCCCCCTGGGCGACGGTGATGAGCACGGCGCCGGCGACGATCGCGACAGGGAAGGTGCCGGCGTGGATCCAGCCTCGCCAGGTGGGTCTGACCTCGGCCGCGGCATCGACGGCCGCCGCCTCCATCAGGGGCAGCTCGGGTACATCTGCGTCATCTGAGGGGCGGGTGCTCACCCGCTCACTCTACGTATGCGGGCATGCCGTCGGCGGTACATGTTCCGAGTGCTGCGGCGGGGCCGGGACCGGTGGCGGTAGCGTAGGCACGTGATTGCACGTGAGAGCTCGGGGCGAGGACCTCTCTATCGGCTCTACGCGAGGCGCCTGAGACGGCGCATCGATGTCGCGAAGGCTCCGCACCACGTCGCCATGATGATCGACGGCAACCGTCGGTGGGCCCGGCAGCTCGGCTTCGACAGCGCGGCCGCCGGCCACCGCGCCGGGGCCGCCAAGATGCGCGAATTCCTCGGATGGTGCGACGATCTCGGGATCGGCGTCGTGTCGCTCTACCTGCTCTCGGCAGACAACCTGCTCAAGCGGGATTCGAAGGAGATCCGCGATCTCATCGAGATCATCGCCGAGCTCGCCGACTCTCTCGCCGAGCATGGCGAATGGCGGGTGCAGCACGTCGGACGCGCCGACATCCTGACGCCCGAGCTGTCGCGGGTGCTGGCCGAGGCGCAGGAGCGCACCAGCGGGCACACCGGGCTGCACGTCAACCTCGCGGTCGGCTACGGGGGACGCAACGAGATCGTCGATGCGGTGCGCAGCATCATCGGCAAGCACGACGCCTCGGGCGGCACCCTCGAGGATCTGGCCGAGCAGCTGACCCCCGAGATGATCGGCGAGCACCTGTACACCGGTGGCCAGCCCGACCCGGATCTGGTCATCCGCACGAGCGGCGAGCAGAGGCTGAGCGACTTCCTGCTGTGGCAGAGCGCGCACAGCGAGTTCTACTTCGTCGAGGCGCTCGGGCCCGACCTGCGGGAGGTCGACTTCCTGCGGGCCATCCGCGATTTCGCCGACCGCGACCGTCGATTCGGACGATGAGCGGGGCGAGGCTCGACAAGCTGGTCGCCGCGCTCGCCGCGCTCGCTGCATTCGGCCGCGCGCCGTTCACCGTCTCTTAGCCGACACGCCATACGCCGTTGCTGTCGCGGAGTCGGCCGCGGAAGTACGTTCATGGCATCGGACACCGTGTCCGGTCGGGTCGGCCTCAAGGATCGCGACTCGTGACCCTGGTCGACTCTCTGCAGAGCCGGGAGCACATCCCGAGTGGGAGTGGATCGTGACCACACGTACAGCACAGCAGCAGTCCACGTCAGCAGCCCGAGCCGTGTCACACGATGACACGGCTCTTCGCACGTATGTGCTCGACACCTCGGTGCTGTTGAGCGATCCGCAGGCTCTGTTCCGTTTCGCGGAGCACTCGATCGTCCTCCCCGTCGTCGTGATCAGCGAGCTGGAGGGCAAGCGTCACGATCCCGAGCTCGGCTACTTCGCCCGACGCGCGCTGCGTCACCTCGACGAGCTGCGCGTCGAGCACGGTCGCCTGGACTTCCCGATCGAGGTGGGCGACGGCGGCACTCTGCGTGTCGAGCTGGGCAATGTCGACATGTCGGTGCTGCCCGCGGGCATCCGGATCAGCGACAACGACAGTCGCATCCTCGCGACCGCCGCGCAGCTCGCCGCCGACGGGCAGGACGTCACGATCGTGTCGAAAGACCTGCCGATGCGCGTGAAGGCCGCATCCCTCGGGCTGGCGGCGGAGGAGTACCTCGCCGAGCAGGCGGTGGATGCCGGATGGACGGGCATCACGACCCTCGACCTCTCGGGCGACGAGATGAGCGACCTGTACGAGAGCGAGGTCGGCCTCAGTGAACAGGTGCGGGGGATGCCCGTGAACACCGGCCTGATCATCCACTCCGAACGAGGTTCGGCGCTGGGTCGTGTCGTGGCCGAGGGCGAGTACCGGCTGGTGCGAGGCGACCGCGAGGTGTTCGGAATGCACGGCCGCTCGGCCGAGCAGCGGATAGCGATCGACCTGCTGCTCGACCCCGAGGTCGGCATCGTGTCGCTGGGTGGGCGTGCCGGCACCGGAAAGTCGGCGCTGGCGCTGTGCGCGGGGCTCGAGGCCGTGCTCGAGCGGCAGCAGCAGAAGAAGATCATCGTGTTCCGCCCGCTGTTCGCCGTCGGCGGGCAGGAGCTCGGGTATCTGCCCGGGGACCAGGGCGAGAAGATGGGCCCGTGGGGTCAGGCGGTGTTCGACACCCTCGGGTCGGTGGTCTCGGGCAACGTGCTGGAGGAGGTCGTGGCGCGCGGGATGCTGGAGGTGCTGCCGCTCACGCACATCCGCGGGCGATCGCTGCACGACGCGTTCGTCATCGTCGACGAGGCGCAGTCTCTGGAGCGCAACGTGCTGCTGACCGTGCTGAGCCGGATCGGCCAGAACTCCCGGGTCATCCTCACACACGACGTCGGACAGCGCGACAACCTGCGCGTCGGCCGGTACGACGGCATCGCGAGCGTGATCGAGACGCTGAAGGGGCACGACCTGTTCGGGCACGTCACGCTGCAGCGCTCGGAGCGTTCGGCCATCGCGGCCCTCGTGACCGAGCTGCTGGAGGGTGGCGAGCTGAGCTGACGGGGTCGCCCGCTCGCCGGCGCATTCGTGTCGGGCCGTGACGTCGCGGAGCCTTGACGTTCAGGGGGCCGACACTCCAGATGACGGACGTTTCGCGGGAATCCGTCCGACATCTGGAGTGTCGGCCCCCGCTTCGTATCGTGTTCAGCGGGTCTGCGGCGGACGGGACGGGGGCCGGATGCCCGGGCGGGCCCGCGCACGGCAGGATCCTGGGCCCAGGCGTTCGGCGGCGACTGCGCTCAGCGCCGCGCACTCTCCGCGTCGCACGCGCTTGTCGCCGCGAAGGGGGAACGGTGAGGTGCGCCGAGCGCAGTCCGAGAGGTGAACGCGGCTGAGGGGATGTCGGATCAGCAGCCGGGGGCTGAGGGCTGCTCCGTGCAGGTGCGAGCGACGAGGGCGGTGTGCGCTTCGAAGATGCGGATCTGCTGCGTCGGACCCGGGATGTCGAGCTGCCCCTCGATCGGGAACCATCCGACACCCAGATCTATCTCCGCCGTGTACGCGATGTCGACGGTGGCGTCGTACGTGCCACGTTCTGCGTACGTGTGGCTGGTATCGGTCGGGGTGAACTGGGCCTGCCCGAGGCTCTCCCAGCTCGCGCCGGGGGAGGGGGCAGTACGTGACTCCCCGTCACCGTAATGGAAGGTGTACGACACCGGTGTGAAGCGCACATCGATGGGGAATCCGAACAGCTGGCCGGAACGGACGTGTGTCTCAGCCTGGGTGACGAAGTTCGTCGGAAGCCCCGCGACTCCGAGGTTGTCCGGTTCACCGAGCACGGTGCCCTTGGCGGGCGAGAAGCTGGCGAGGTCCGTGATCGTGATGGGCGGAAGACCCGGTGACTCTTCGCCCTCTTCGGGTGGCGTTTCATCGCCGGCGGATCGGGCCTCCCAGCAAAAGATCATCGAGTCCCAGCTCGACAGACATTCTTCGAAAGTGCGCGGCGCAGGCGTTATGAGTCCGATCGTGGCGTTGGTTCCCTGGGAGCCACGCGAGATCTGCCGGTTTTCCGCGCCCGGGGTAGTCATCGAGCCACCCGCGTTGACTTTGCCGCCGCTAACCTCGGCGCGCGGGCACCCGCCGAGAGCGAGCTCAATCGCTGGAGCGCAATAAGGAGTGTCCGCCTGAGCCATCAGTGCAGGCGCAAGCGGGGTCAACAGACCGAAAAGCAGTGCGATACCTAGCCGGCGCACTCTTCGTTCTCCCTATCTAGGTCCTTGAATATCAGGAACCGACCACCCGATAGCTCCATCTCAACTCGCGTGGCGATAATGTTCGGTCGCCCGTTTGGAGTGACATCCTCTCCGCTGTCGTCGACGACTCGTACATCGGAAATATCTACGCATGCCTCCGCGGTGAGCGACGTTCGATCCGTCGATAGTGAAGAAGGTACGACGACAAACGACTTCACCCGTGCTTCACCCATCCCCCGCACTCCAGCGTCCTTGAGCTGTTCTTCGGCTTTCAGGTGTTCTTCCAAAGCGATACCACCGAGTAGTGCATCCTCATTTCCGTCCACGCGGCTGTTCTCCCGGATGAACGCCCGATACGTTTCCTCGGCGGCGGCGAATGCCTCTTCATCCGTGGCGAAGGCGGCGGTCTTCGTGGGGGTGGGAGTGGGATCCGCTTCCGGGGTGCACGCCGACAGCATCCCGACGAGCAGGCCGGCAGCCGCGAGGGCCGAGCCCGTGCGCACAAGGGTGGTCGTCATCGTCACCGCACCACGGTAACCCGGATCGGCAAGACCCCGTCGGAGTTATCCACAGCGGACGTCACGCCCGCTGAGCCGTGCGCTTCAGGGCTGCGATGATGGAGCGCTGCACCGTCGCCCAGTCGTGCATGATCTGGGCGTAGTCGAAGTGCAGCGTCTCGTATCCGAGGGCGGATGCCGCGGCATCCGAACCAGATCCTTGTGCCGCATGGTGGTGCCGTCATGGTTCTCCTTGCCGTCCGCCTCGATGATGAGGCGTCCGTCGACGACGAAGTCGACGCGTCCGACACCGGCGATCACCACCTGACAATCCAGCGCGATCCCCAGCAGATGCAGCCGCAGCCGCAGCAGCGATTCGAGGCCGCTGTCGGCGTCCGAACGGGCGAAGTCGACGAGCCACCGTGCATGCGTCGGCAGCGCCTCGCGGACGCGTGCACGTGCGGATCGGGTGAGCTTCCGCTGCGCCAGCGCCGACTCGAGCGAGGCGAAGAACGACTCCTCACCCTCGCAGCGGTAGAGATGTACAAGGGCGGTCTCGACGTCGACGACGCCGAAGCGCACCCGCCCGCTGCGGAAGTAGTGGCTGACGCAATGGCATCCGGAATGAGGGTAGACGCGTCCACGGCGGCCGACCCAGACATGCGGTGCTGCCTCCGTCGACATCACCCACACGCCCAGGTTACGCAGGGCCGCGGCACATGTGAGCGCGCCCCCGTGCCGTGCGGCGTCGCGTTCATCGGCCGCTGCTGCGGGTGTCGCGAAGACGCCCGGGCGCAACCGCTCGATCCGTCCGCCGCGCACCGCCTTGCTGAGCTGCATGCGTGTGACGCCGTAGTCCTGAAGCTGAGTGCCCTGCGCGAGCCCACCGAGGCGGGTGAGCAGATCAAGAGGATCGAACATGCCCCCAGCATCCGGGACGCGACGTTCATGCCTGGCCGCGTTCACCGGGGATTGTGGACAACCCGCCTCATCCTGCGGGATGGGGATGGATGCAAAACGGGGGCCGACACTCCAGGTGACGGACGGATCATGGCGAAACGTCCGACATCTGGAGTGTCGGCCCCCGGAATGTAACGCGGAAGACCGGACGACCGAAGGCCTCAGCCCGGGTGGGTCATCGACAGGAGGTCGAGCTTCGCATCGAGCTCCTCCTCCGAGATCTCCCCGCGCTCGACGTAGCCGAGGTCGATCACGGCGTCGCGCACCGTGATGCCCTTCGCGACCGAGTGCTTGGCGATCTTCGCGGCGGCCTCGTAACCGATGACCTTGTTCAACGGCGTGACGATCGACGGGCTCATGCCGGCGAACGCGGCGGCGCGCTCGACGTTGGCCTCGAGGTCGTCGACGGTCTTGTCGGCCAGCACGCGCACGGCGTTCGAGAGCAGACGGATCGACTCCAGCAGCGCGGTGCCCATCACGGGGATGGCGACGTTCAGCTCGAACGAGCCCGACGCGCCGGCCCAGGCAACGGTCGCGTCATTGCCGATCACGCGCGCGCACACCATGAGCACGGCCTCGGGCACGACCGGGTTGACCTTGCCGGGCATGATCGACGATCCCGGCTGCAGGTCGGGGATGTGCAGCTCGCCGAGACCGGTGTTCGGGCCCGAGCCCATCCAGCGCAGGTCGTTGTTGATCTTGGTCAGCGACACGGCGATGGTGCGCAGAGCGCCCGACGTCTCGACGAGCCCGTCACGGTTGGCCTGAGCCTCGAAGTGGTCCTTCGCCTCGGTGATCGGCAGCTCGGTCTCGGCCGCGAGCAGCTCGATGACCTTCTGCGGGAAGCCGGTCGGAGTGTTGATGCCGGTGCCCACGGCGGTGCCGCCGAGGGGCACCTCCGCCACGCGGGGGAGGGCCGACTGCACGCGCTCGATGCCCAGCCGGATCTGGCGCGCGTAGCCGCCGAACTCCTGGCCGAGCGTGACCGGGGTCGCGTCCATGAGGTGGGTGCGGCCGGACTTGACGACGTCCTTCCACAGCTCCGCCTTCGCCTCGAGGGCGACGGCGAGGTGGTCGAGCGACGGGATGAGGGTGTCGATGAGCGCCTGGGTGACCGCGATGTGCACCGACGTCGGGAAGACGTCGTTCGACGACTGCGACGCGTTGACGTGGTCGTTCGGGTGCACGGCCGAGCCGAGGATTCCGGATGCCAGGTTCGCCAGCACCTCGTTCATGTTCATGTTCGACGAGGTGCCCGAACCGGTCTGGTAGGTGTCGACGGGGAACTCGCCGTCGTGCTTGCCGGAGGCCACCTCGTCGGCCGCCTGGGCGATCGCGTCCGCGATCGCTGCGTCGAGCGTGCCGAGCTCCTTGTTCGCGAGGGCGGCAGCCTTCTTGATGCGGGCCAGTGCGGCGATCTGAGTGGACTCGAGTCCCTTGCCCGAGATCGGGAAGTTCTCGACGGCGCGCTGAGTCTGGGCGCTGTACAGGGCCCTGGCGGGAACGCGCACCTCGCCCATGGTGTCGTGTTCGATGCGGTACTCGATGTCGGTCATGCCGATACCTCCTCAGAAGCGGGGATGTGCCCCTCGGTGTCGATGCCCACAGTGACGACGGGCACCGCAGTGCCCTCTGCGAGGCGGTAGTTGGCGCCAACGATGCCCAGTCGGCCCGCGGCGACCGCGTTGCTGATCATCTCGGACGAGTGCAGCAGATCGGCGACGGTGTTGCGCAGGTGCTCGCGGCCGACCAGCTCGGCGTCGATGTCGGCGGTCGTCGTGCCGCCGGTCTCGGCGAGCACCTTGCGCGCTGCCGGGACGATCGGTGCGATCAGCTTCCAGATTCCGGCCGGAAGCGGGGGCGAGTCGATGGCGGTGCCGTCGATGGCCGCACGCACCGCGCCGCACGAGTCGTGGGCGAGCACGACGATCAGCGGCACGTTGAGAATGCCCACGGCGTACTCGAGGCTGGCGACGATCGACTCGCCGATCACCTGTCCCGCGTTGCGGACGACGAACAGGTCGCCCAGACCCTTGTCGAAGATGATCTCGGCGGCGAGGCGCGAATCCGAGCATCCGAACAGCGTCGCGATCGGCGCCTGACCGTCGGCCAGCTCGTGACGCTTGGAGACGTCCTGGTGCGGGTGCGCCGGCGTGCCGGCGACGAATCGCCTGTTGCCATCGAGCATCTCCCGCCATGCCTCAGCGGGTGTGAGCGTTGCGGTCATTCGGCCTCCTCAAGGTCGTCGATCTGTGCGGACAGGGTCTCTGCCAGCTCGGCGGTCGCCTCGGGCGACTGCGAGCCGTACAGCAGGATGTAGTCCGGGCCGGCCTGGGTCCCGATGGCGTACGAGATGTTGGCGGTGCCCCGACCGCGCAGGTCGAACTCGTCCCACTCGCGGCCGCCGATCGTCGTGGTGCCGTTCGGAGCGATACCGTCGAGCACCTGCGGGGCCCAGCCCACGTCGGCGCCGAAGGCCTGTGCCACACGGACGAATCCGCGCTCGTCGTCGGCAGCCGGGGCGAGGGTGATCGTCCACACCCGGGTGCTGCCGCCCGAGAGGGCGGCCTCGTTGACCCGCCAGTACTCGTCGGGCTCGACGACGAGGGCGGGGCGCTGCATCGACGTCTCGACGTCTGCGGCGATCGCGGCGACGTCGATCGCGGGGCGATCGGGAACCTGGCCGCGCGGCACGCCGAGAACGACGACCGCGACCACGCCGACCGTCACGATGAGTGCGGCGATGAGGTTGCGGAACGTCTGACTCGACCGGTAGACCCGGCTTGACTCCGCCTTGCGGTCAGCGGTCTCCTGGGCGGTCTCGGGTCGACCGAGACCTGCGACGACGCGCGGTTCGCGGCTCATTCGCCTGCTCCGCCGGATGCCGCGTCCCGAGCCGCATCGAGACGGCGCTTCGCGCCGAGCAGCCATTCCTCGCAGCGTGCCGCCAGCGCCTCGCCGCGCTCCCAGAGCGCGAGGGAGTGCTCGAGCGTGGGGGAGCCCTGCTCGAGCTCCGCGACCACGCGCACGAGCTCGTCGCGTGCGGCCTCGAACGACAGGTCTTCGACGGGGGAGTCGCTGGGGGCAGTCACGCCCCCATCCTACCGGCGTGTCGGACACCCCGATCCGCCGCAGCGTGCCGCGGGGGAGCGGTCTGCGCGAACAGACCGGGGGCCGACACGCCAGATGTCGGACGCATTCGCGGGGACCGTCCGACAGGTGGAGTGTCGGCCCCCGGAGCGCAGGGGCAGCAGAGCAGTGTGCTGCTGTTCAGCGGTCTTCGGGTATCCGCCCCTCCGACACGGCGCGGATGGATCCGCGATCCACCGTCACCGTCATCGCCGTGCCCGCCGGCGCGTCGACCGCATCGCTGAGGATGCGTCCGTCGTCGAGGTGCGCGATGGCGTAGCCGCGCGCGAGTGTGGCGGCGGGAGAGAGGGCGCGCAGCGAGGCGCGCAGCTCGGAGGTGGAGCGGTGCGCGGCATCCAGCCCTCTGGTGACGGTGTCGCGACCTCGGGATACCAGCAGCCACACCTCCTGGGCGCGGTCGTCGATGATCGGATCGGGGGAGCGCAGCACCGGGCGCGAGCGCAGCTGCTCGAGCTGAGCGATGTCGTGGGAGACGCGCTGCATCAGCCGCGTCGTCGCCCGCGCCCGCAGCTGCGCGACGATCGCGCGCTGCTCGCCGACATCCGGAACGACCCGCTTCGCGGCATCCGTCGGGGTCGAGGCGCGCAGATCGGCGACGTCGTCGAGCAGGGGATGGTCGTTCTCGTGCCCGATCGCGCTGACGACCGGCGTGGATGCGGCTGCGACGGCACGCACGAGCCGCTCGTCGCTGAAGCCGAGCAGGGTCTGCGGGTCGCCGCCGCCGCGGGCGATGATGATCACGTCGACGTCGGGATCGGCATCCAGCCGCTGCAGCGCCGCGAGCACCTCGGGAACGCACCGGTCGCCCTGGACGGCGACGTGCTCGGTGCGGAAGCGCACCTGCGGCCAGCGCAGCTCGGCGTTGCGATGCACGTCCTTCTCGGCATCCGAGCGCTCGCCGGTGATCAGTCCGATGCAATGCGGCAGGAACGGCAGGCTCTTCTTGCGCGACGAGTCGAACAGACCCTCCTGCCGCAGCTGCACGCGCAGCTTCTCGAGCCGCTCGAGCTGATCGCCGAGGCCCACATGCTTCATCGCCGAGACGATGAAGCTGAAGTCGCCGCCCTTGACGAAGTAGTCGGCTTTGACGGCAGCGACGACGTGATCGCCGACGGCGAGGTCGGCGGGGATGCGCGGGCGCACGCTCGACCAGACGCGAACCGAGATCTGCGCGTCGGAGCGGGTGTCCTTCAGGCGCGCGAAGACGTTGCCGCCGCGCACGTTCCATGAGGTGATCTCGCCCTCGACCCAGACGGTGTTCCAGCGGGCGATGAAGTCGCGGATGGTGCCGTTCAGGCGCGCGACCGATGTCGGTGCCGCGGGCGTCGAGTCGCGCGGGGTGACCGAGTCGGCGGGAGGCGGCTCGCCGGGGATGGCGGTGGCTTCGAAGACGGTCACCCCGCCATTCTTCCGGATGCCGCCGACACGGCGTCCGCGGCCGGGCCGGGCGATGCATTCCGGGGGCCGACACTCCAGATGTCGGACGGTTCCCGTGAATCGGTCCGGCATCTGGAGTGTCGGCCCCCCATGCGACACGGCCCGCCGGGCCGCCCGCTCCCGGCCCGCGAACAGGTGGCATCGGTAGACTGACGGAGTGAGCTCAACCACTGTCTCGCTGCCTCTGCCGCACATCCCGACCCGTCGTCGCGCCGTCGAGCGTGCGCGCCTCGAGAACCGTCCGGTCGACGGCGAGAAGCGCGTGCTGCTGGCCGCTCCTCGCGGCTACTGCGCGGGTGTCGACCGCGCCGTCGTGGCTGTCGAGAAGGCGCTCGAGCGCTACGGCGCTCCGGTGTACGTGCGCAAGCAGATCGTGCACAACATCCATGTCGTCACCGAACTCGAGCAGAAGGGCGCGATCTTCGTCGAGGAGGTCGACGAGGTTCCCGAGGGCGCTCACGTCGTCTTCAGTGCGCACGGCGTCTCACCGGCGGTCGTGCAGGGCGCCGCGGATAGAGGTCTGCACGCGATCGACGCGACCTGCCCGCTGGTCACCAAGGTGCACCGCGAGGCGGTGCGCTTCGCCCGAGACGACTTCGAGATCCTGCTGATCGGTCACGACGGTCACGAAGAGGTCGAGGGCACCGCGGGCCACGCACCCGAGCGCGTGACCGTCGTCAATTCGCCCGCCGAGGCCGACACGGTCGTCGTGCGAGACCCCAGCAGGGTCGTCTGGCTGTCGCAGACCACGCTCTCCGTCGACGAGACGATGGAGACCGTCAACCGGCTGCGCACCCGCTTCCCCGAGCTGCAGAACCCGCCCTCCGACGACATCTGCTACGCCACCCAGAACCGTCAGGTGGCCATCAAGAAGGTCGCGAAGGATGCGGATCTCGTCATTGTCGTCGGATCGGCGAACTCCTCGAACAGCGTGCGCCTGGTCGAGGTCGCGCTGGAGTACGGAGCAAAGGCCGCGTACCGCGTCGACTACGCCGACGAGGTCAGGCAGGAATGGCTCGACGGTGTGCGCACCGTCGGCGTGACCAGCGGCGCCTCGGTGCCCGAGGTGCTCGTGCGCGAGGTGCTCGACGCACTCGACGAGGCGGGCTACACCGACATCGAAGAGGTGCGCACGGCGGAGGAGGACCTCATGTTCTCGCTGCCCAAGGAGCTGCGCCAGGACAACTCGGGCAAGCGCGACGAGCGTGCCCTGGGCGGCCGGGTCTCGCGCACATGAGCATCGAGCGGCCGCAGTACGGCGAGTACGCGTCTCCGGAAGAGCAGCGTGCGCGCGCAGGACTGCCTCCGCTGGGCGCCGATCCCGTGGCATCCGCTCCCGAGCCCGCGCCGACGGCCGCACGACCCACGGCCCCGAGCGCTCCCGCTCGCCCGATGGGTCGTCTGGTCACCCTCGTGCTGCTGGGGTTCGGCCTGGTGAACGTGCTCTCGTCGATCCCGCAGTTCGTGAACATGGCATCGACTCTGAACGACTCGATGCAGATGATCGGCATCGACGGCGAATTCACCAACTATGCGGCCGCGCGAACCTGGGGCGTCGTCGCCGTGGTCGTTCTGCTCGTCGGATACGCGGTGACCGCGTGGCTGTCGTTGCGTCAGCTGAAGCGCGGCAGGTCGGCGTGGTGGATTCCGCTGGTCGGCTTCGTCATCACGATGTCGCTCGTGTCGGCGTGCATCTCGGTGGTGATGTTCAGCGATCCGGCCTTCACGACAGGACTGCTGACACCTCCCGTCGAGTGACGACGGGTAGCCTCGAGGGGTGTCAGCAGATCAGATCGCGTTCCACGTCAACTACGCCTCGGTCGATTCCTCGGAAGGCGTCGACCCGACCCCGATCGCGGCGGAGCTGCTGCGAAAGGAGCGGGTGCTCGCGGCATCCCGAGTCTTCGACGGCGACGAAGCCGTCTTCCTGATCCCGGTGACCGAGAGCGGGCACGTCGTCGCTCTCGACGACGACGACCGCCTGCGTTTCGACCTGAGCGCCCTCGACCTGCAGCGGCTGTTCCAGACCGCCGCGCTCACGCTGCATCTCGGCCTGACCGACGACGCACTCGAAGAGGTCGATCAGGAGCTCGACGAGCAGTACGGCGCAGCGTTCGAGCAGCTCGACGACCCGGCCGCCGCGTCTGAAGACCTCGCCGGGTTCGGGATGCTCGATGCCGACGACGACGACATCGACTTCGAACTGGCGCCGGTGCGAGTGGCGGAGTTCTCCCGGCGCGGGCCGTGGGGCGCGCGCATCACCGCGCAGGTGACGGGCGTCGACGTCGACTATCTCGAGGACGGGACCTGGTCTCTTTACCGCTACGCGACCGACCAGCCGCACATGGCGCTGTCAGGAGGCCGCGCGGACGAGCCGATCATCGAGCTGAACCTTCCACAGCACGGCGACGCCTGGGTGGAGGTCACGGCCGGTGGGCGCACGGGCATGTTCTGGCCGAACATCGAGCGGCTCACGCGGCCGGTGCTCGACATCGACGCGATCGGGGTGCCCGAGAGCGCGGATGTCTACCGTCGCATGCTGCTCGAGGCCGACGGCACGACCGAGGAGCTGCAGGGGCTGAATCTGGGCGACGCAGTCGATGTCGCGGCGGCGACGCGCGCATGCGCGCCGGAGGCGCTGGGCGGCACGCAGGGCGAGCTGGATCGCGTGCGTGCGTTCGTCGCCGCGTTCGGTGTGCCGGACGCGCTCATCACCGCCGGAGTCGCCGAGCAGACGACCGGGCGCCGCTTCACGCCGCGCGGCTGGCCGCGCACAGTGGCCGACCTCGCCATCGCGGGGATCGGCGAGGTCACCGCCCTCACCCGACGCGAGCGGCCGCTGCCGCGCGCCGCGCGGTTCGTGCGCGAGCGCCCGACCATCGGAGCCGCGATCAGCGCGGCCGAGCTCGCCGCCGGAATCGCCGCGAGCAGGGCCCGATCTCCGTTGCTGCGTGGGCTCGGCGTGCTGCTGATCGTCGACGCGATCATCGACATGGTGATCTGGGCGCGCCGCGTGCTCAAGCGCTGAGCGCGCGCTCGCCGACGCGCGACGCTCGGTCGCGCGCGTGCGGGAACGGGCTCAGCGCCCCGCGGAAAGAGGGATGCCCCGGACCGGCTGGCGGTCCGGGGCATCCCTCTTCGAGATCGGCGGGAGTCAGCTCTTCGACTGGCCGTACGAGCCGAGCTGACGGGTCGACTCGACCACGCGCGCGGCCATCGCCGACTCGGCGATCTTGCCCCAGGCGCGCGGGTCGTACTGCTTCTTGTTGCCGACCTCGCCGTCGACCTTCAGCACACCGTCGTAGTTCTTGAACATGTAGTCGGCGATCGCACGCGTGTACGCGTACTGCGTGTCGGTGTCGATGTTCATCTTGATCACGCCGTTCGCGACTGCGAGGGCGATCTCCTCGTCGCTCGAGCCGGAGCCGCCGTGGAAGACGAGGTCGAGCGGCTTCGGGCCGGTGCCGTACTTGGCGGCGACCTCAGCCTGGATCTCGCCCAGCAGCTCGGGACGCAGCTTCACGCCACCCGGCTTGTACACGCCGTGCACGTTGCCGAAGGTGAGGGCGGCGATGTAGCGGCCCTGCTCGCCGAGGCCGAGAGCCTGGATCGCCTGGTCGACGTCGGCGAAGGTGGTGTACAGGGCGTCGTTCGAGCCCTCGTGCGCGACCCCGTCCTCCTCGCCGCCGACGACACCGATCTCGACCTCGAGGATCGCGTTGATCGCCTTCATCCGCGGCAGCAGCTGCTGGGCGATCTCGATGTTCTCGTCGAGCGGCACAGCCGAGCCGTCCCACATGTGGGACTGGAAGATCGGGTTGCGACCGGCCTTCACCTCTTCTTCGGATGCCGCGATCAGCGGCTCGACGAAGCCGGCCAGGGCATCCTTCGGGCAGTGGTCGGTGTGCAGCGCGACGGTCACGGGGTAGTTCTTGGCGACCTCGGTCGCGTAGCGCGCGAAGGCGAGGGCTCCGGTCGCGCGAGCCTTGACGGTGTGGCCGGCGAAGTAGTCGGCGCCGCCCGTGGTCACCTGGATGATGCCGTCCGAGCCTGCCTCGGTGAGACCCTGCAGCACGGAGTTGATCGTCTGCGAGCTCGAGACGTTGAAGGCGGGATACGCGAAGCCACCGGCCTTCGCGCGGTCGAGCATCTCTGCGTACTGTTCCGGAGTGGCGACGGGCATGAGTTCTCCTGCTTCTGTCGGTCGGGGTGCATGCTCACTTTAGCCCGCAGGGGTGGGGATTCTTCCGTGGTTACGTCCGCTCGGGCGCGTATCTTTATCAACTGGCAAGAACTGCGTTTTCTTCGCTTTCATTTCGTGAAAAGTCCTGATTTCCATCCTCCGTCGTCACTAGGCTGACCCGCATGGTGAGCCTCACAGCAGATCTCAGCCCCCTCCGCCCCGACCGCAACCTCGCGATGGAACTCGTTCGCGCCACCGAGGCGGCGGCGATCCGCGCGGTGCCGTTCATCGGTCGAGGGGCGAAGGAGGCAGCCGACGGTGCGGCCGTCGACGCGATGCGCGCCTTTCTCGGCACCGTCGACTTCCAGGGTCGCGTCGTCATCGGCGAGGGCGAGAAGGACAATGCGCCGATGCTGTTCAACGGCGAGGTCGTCGGCACCGGTCGAGGCCCCGAGTGCGACATCGCCGTCGACCCGATCGACGGGACGACGCTGACTGCCGAGGGGCGTCAGAACGCTCTCTCCGTGCTGGCCGTCTCGGATCGCGGCTCGATGCTCGACGCGTCGACTGTCTTCTACATGGACAAGCTGGTCACAGGGCCGGCGGGGATCGGCGTGGTCGACATCCGCAAGCCCATCGGCGAGAACGTCCGTCGCCTGGCCAAGGCTCTCGGCAAGCCGGTCGACGAGCTCGTCGTCTCGGTGCTGAACCGCCCCCGTCACGAGAAGCTCATCGCAGAGATCCGGGAGGCCGGAGCCGGCACCCGGCTGATGAGCGACGGTGACGTCGCAGGCGGCATCAACGCCGCTCGTCACGACGCACGCACCGACATGTGCGTCGGCATCGGCGGCAGCCCCGAGGGCATCGTCACCGCGTGCGCGATCAAGGCACTGGGCGGTCACATCCAGGGCGTGCTGTGGCCCCGGGACGACGACGAGCGCCAGCGCGGCGTCGACGCAGGGCTCGAGTTCGACAAGGTGTACGAGGCCGACGACCTCGTGCAGGGCAACAACACGATCTTCGTCGCCACGGGCGTCACCGACGGTCAGCTGGTGCGGGGTGTGCGCCGCGAGGGCAACTACCTCTACACCGAGAGCGTGGTGCTGCGCGGAGCGTCCGGCACACTGCGCCGCATCGTGTCGGATCACCTCGTCTCGAAGTGGCTCTGAATCGAGCAT
The DNA here is from genome assembly GCF_001878835.1 of Microbacterium sp. AR7-10. Classification (NCBI taxonomy): domain Bacteria; kingdom Bacillati; phylum Actinomycetota; class Actinomycetes; order Micrococcales; family Microbacteriaceae; genus Microbacterium; species Microbacterium sp. AR7-10. The sequence continues at coordinate 42,346 of NZ_MJIR01000087.1, forward strand.
CGGACCGCGCGTCCCGGCATTCCCAGCGGAGGCTGGCAGAATAAGGGGGCACGGTGTGATCAGCACGCCGGCATGGTCATGAAGAAGGAGTGCTCGGGATGCCGTTGAACGAGACGTCTGCGAGTCCCAGGCGCGCCGCGCACATCACCACCCCGACCGGTCGCATCCTTCGGGTCACCGAGGAGCAGATCATGGCCGCTCAGCAGGCGAAGGCCACCGTGCAGCCCGGGTTCGATCCCGCCCGCCGTGCCGACGTGCTCTTCCGCGTGCGCCGCGAAGAGGGGCACGAGCTGAGCTCGTGGTGGTTCATCGGGGCGTTCCTGGCAACGTCCGTCGTGGTCATCGCACTGCTGTCGTGGGTGCCGGGCGGCGCCTGAGCCCGCGGAGCCCTGCTGAGCCTCCTCAGTAGGAGTCGAGCACGGCGCGCATGTCGCCGAGGCCGAACTGGTCGGCGATCTGCTTAGCGCTGTGACCGCCGGCATCCTGATCGGCGCCGGCGTCGAGCAGCATCCGCAGCAGCGTCTCGTTGCGCCGGAACACGGCGCACGAGACCGCGGTCTGGCCGTTGGCATTCACGGCATCCAGGTCGGCGCTTCGCGCGATCAAGTCCGCGACGGTCTCGAGGTGCTCCGCGTATGCCGCGACGATCAGCAGCGTGTCCTGACGCGGATTGCGCACGTCGACCGGCACTCCGGCATCGATCATCTCGCCGAGGGGTGCGGTGCGGCCCTGCCGGGCCAGGTCGAAGGTGCCCTCGATCACCTCGAGGCTCAGTCCGCTCAGTCCGCTCAGTCCGCTCTGTTCGCCTTGTCCGCTCGTCACCTGACCATTGTGTCCGATGTCAACCGGTCAGGCCACAGCGGGCTCGAGCTCGCAGACGAGCGGCGCCGACAGCGACACGCCCAGAGCGGCGCCGAGAGCAGGCACATCGTCTGCGGCGGCTCGTCGGGCCGCGTCGATCACGATCTGGGCGCATGCGCGGGCGTCGGCCAGCGCATCGTGGTGCGCGAACTCACCGAAGCCGGCCGCCGCGGCGGCCAGGGGAAGACGGTACGAGTCGAGTGTGTAGGTCTTCCGCGCCACAGCGAGCGAGCACAGCGAGCGGTACGGGGGAGCGACGAGGCCGGTGACCTCGCAGGCGCGGCGCAGAACGTTTAGATCGAACCCGGCGTTGTGCGCGACGAGCACGTCGTCTGCGGCGAAATCGCACAGGCGGTCGAGCTGCTCTGCCCAGGTCGCGGCGCCGATGACGTCGTGCGGGTGGATGCCGTGGATCCGGATGTTCCACTCGTTGAACTGGTCGTGGCCCATCGGCGGGCGGATCAGCCATCCCGTCTGTGCGACGACCTGGCCGTCTCGGACTCGTACGAGGCCGACCGAGCAGGCCGAGGCGGGGCTGGAGTTCGCCGTCTCGAAGTCGATCGCAGTGAAATCCAGGGGCACGGATCCACCATCCCGCGACATCCGGATGCCGGCCCGCAGACTCGCCGCAGCCCGCCGAACACCGGTGATTCGCGCACCTGAGCAGTGCACGCCGGCGGGAGGCGTCCCCGCCGGTAGACTCGTATCCCGTGGCTCTTACTATCGGGATCGTCGGCCTGCCCAACGTCGGCAAGTCCACCCTCTTCAACGCGCTGACCAAGAACGACGTGCTCGCAGCGAACTACCCGTTCGCGACGATCGAGCCGAACATCGGCGTGGTAAACCTGCCCGATCCGCGCCTGCAGGTGCTGGCCGGAATCTTCGGCAGCGAGCGCATCCTGCCCGCCACCGTGTCGTTCGTCGACATCGCCGGCATCGTGCGCGGAGCCAGCGAAGGGGAGGGGCTCGGCAACCAGTTCCTCGCCAACATCCGCGAGGCCGACGCGATCGCGCAGGTCGTGCGCGGCTTCGTCGACGATGACGTCGTGCATGTCGAGGGAACCGTCGACCCCAAGGGCGACATGGAGACCATCAACGCCGAGCTCATGCTCGCCGATCTGCAGACGATCGAGAAGGCGCTGCCGCGCTTCGAGAAGGAAGTGAAGCAGAAGAAGACCGACCCGTCGGTTCTGGATGCCGCGAACGCGGCGAAGGATGCGCTGGAGCGCGGTCAGCTGCTCTCGACGGCGGGCATCGACCTGTCGCCGATCAAGGAGCTCGGTCTGCTGACGGCGAAGCCGTACATCTACGTGTTCAACGTCGACGAATCGGTGCTCACCGACGAGGAGCGGAAGGCAGAGCTGCAGGCTCTTGTCGCGCCCGCGCAGGCCGTGTTCCTCGACGCGAAGATCGAGTCGGAGCTGATCGGGCTGGACCCGGAGGACGCGCAGGAGCTGCTGGAGGCCACCGGTCAGACCGAATCGGGTCTCGACCAGCTCGCCCGCATCGGCTTCGCGACGCTCGGTCTGCAGACCTATCTCACCGCCGGTCCCAAGGAGTCGCGCGCCTGGACCATCCCGCAGGGCGCGAAGGCGCCGCAGGCGGCAGGCGTGATCCACACCGACTTCGAGAAGGGCTTCATCAAGGCCGAGGTCATCTCGTTCGAGGATCTCGTCGCGACCGGCTCCGTCGCCGAGGCCCGCGCGAAGGGTAAGGCGCGGCTCGAGGGCAAGGACTACGTCATGCAGGACGGCGACGTGGTGGAGTTCCGCTTCAACAACTGAACGGCGCTTGGAAGTGGCCTGGGCTCAGGCCATCCGCGGGTAGTCGATAGTCAGCAGACTGTCGTCGCGGATGTCGCGGAGCACGTCCTCGGTGAGATCTCCCACTCGGACACCTCGAGCGTGGGAGGGCACGACATCGTCGTCCTCAGGGCTCCACGCGCGGAGCACTGCGATGCGCGAGACGTTCGTGACGTGGTCCGGCATCTCGCGCAACCACCCGAGCCACACGTCGGCGTCGATCTCACCGTGGACCGGCGCGTCGTTGCGACGCCCGATGAGACTGTCGCAGTCGCACATCCGGCGGGTCAGTGTGAATACCGCCGACGAGCCCCGCACTCGACCAGAGGCTATGCGCATGGTGGTTCGCAGGGGAGGCACGCCCAGCTTATCCTCGGTGAATCGTTGGAATTCCGAAGTGAAGGCTGCGGCGTTGATCGCCCACAGATTGGTGGCGCACATGCTCTCCATCTTTGCGCGTTCGACCGCCACCGTGCACCGCTAACGGTGACGTAACCCGGTGGAGTTCGGCTTCAACGTCTGAGCCAACCCGGTCGTCGAGCGACACTTCGTCTCGCTTCGCTCGCCCAGTGCGGGTCTCCGCGAGACGAAACGCAGCACGTTAGGCTGGCATGCAGCCACGGGCCGGAGGTGAAGATTGCCGACGATCACAGACAATGCCGGATTGCGGATCGCGTGAGTGGTCATCTTGTCGTGATCTCTGGTCTTCCGGGGGTCGGGAAAACCAGTGTCGCTGAGATCGCCGCTGCACTCGTCGGCTCCGTTCACCTGTCCATCGACGCGGTGGAGGAGTCGATGCTCTCTTGCGGGCTGCCCGCGAGCCGGCAAGTCGGCGTAGCCGCGTACGAGGCGACTCGCGCGATGGCGGAATTGAATCTGCAACTCGGTCGCAGCGTCGTGGTCGATGCGGTGAACGATAGTGAAGAGGCTCGGCAGACCTGGCGGACTGCGGCATTGCGGACGGGCGCGCGGCTCGACTTCGTGCACCTCGTGATCACGGACGCAAGAACGCACGTGCAGCGGCTTCGCAACAGGGATCGTGGTCTCGCCCATGTCGGCGAGCCGACGTGGGCGGACGTTCAGCGGCGTCGTGCCGATTACGCGGTGTGGTCAGATGAGGTCTTGGAGTTAGATACGACAGCACGAACGGCGGATGAGGTCGCACGCGGGCTCGTGTCCCGCCTCAGCGCGAAGCAGTGAGCGCACGAGTCAGCCGGTGAAATGCCTACCACTAACGTGATGTGGTGGACTTCCGCTTCTACATCTGACAGCCGCTCCATTCCGCTCAGAACGTGATGTCGGTCGATGTCTCCGTCTTCGGGCGGCGACAGAACCGTGCCTCATATGCCAGGGTGAGGTCGTCTTCGGTGAGGTTCTCACCCGCGGCAAGTCGGGCCAGGTGCGGCACGAGCCATCGTGCCTCGCAGGCGTCGAACTCCTCGGCGAAGGTCTCGTTCAGCTCGCCGTCGTGGATCACGCGCGTGATCGGCACCTGTCCGCCGACATTCGCGATGTGCGGACCCATCGAGAAGTTGATCAGGGTCGTCTCGCCGCGCGGGTGCACGGTGATCGTCGCTGGATGCGGCCAACCGGTCGCACCATCAGGCGAGTGTCCCAGCATGAGGAAGTTCAGCCGCCTGCGCGTGTGCTCTGTCATCAAGCCATTGTCGTCGGACTCGAGTCAGACGTTCCATCGCTGCGAGATGTGGTGGATGGCGCAGGGACGTTCTGCGAGCATGCCGTGCGGAGGGTGTGGAACGGCACGTTGAGGCCCATGTTCTCGAACCAGACGACCATCGACGCCGTGCAGAAGGTCGTCGACGCCGGAGACCTGGACGCGCTGTGTCAGCTCTTCTCGTGAGCCGGCTCTCGCGCGCGAGCAGTCGCGACCCGGTCGTGCGGCAGTGCAGAGCTTCGACGGATGCATCGACGGTGATTGCGTATCCGACCGCACGGCGCGAGCATGGGCTATGGGAACTCTGAGCTACACCGCGACCATCTCGATCGACGGGTACGCGGCCGGCCCCGACGGCGACTTCCAATTCGGTGCGCCGAGCGAACAGGTGTTCCGTTTCCACGTCGAGCGGATGGCCGCGATCTCGGCCGAGATCCTCGGACGTCGCACGTACGACCTGATGCATTACTGGGAGGCGGAGCCCGAGGGAGAGGACTGGGGTGACGACGAACGTGAGTTCGCGCGGCTGTGGCAGGGGCTCGTCATCGTCGCCGCATCATCGTCGTTGACCGCGGACGAGATCACGCGCGAGAACCACAGGCAGGTCACGGAGCTCACGCTCGACGAGATCGCCCGCATCACCCAGCATGCGTCGGGGGAGGTGGAGATCTTCGGGCCGACGACGGCCGCGCCGGCCATCCGTGCAGGCCTCGTACGGGACTTCCGTTTCTTCATCGTCCCGGTGATCCTCGGTGGCGGACTGCGGGCGCTGCCCGATGATGCGCGTCTGGATCTGCGTCTGATCGAGAGTCGCGTCTTCGAGAACGGTTTCACAATGCTGCAGTACCGTGCCGCGCGGGTGGATCCTGCCGGTGCCGAATGAAGGAGAGACGATGTCCGAACCGATTCACGAGTCTCCCCTCGGAGACGACCGACACGAGCCGATCGTTCCCGAGATCGAGGCGGACGAGACCATCGCGCCGCGGCCGGAGGAGGAGATCGCCGACGTCCTGCGAGCCGAGCCCGACGTCGCCGATCATTCCGCCCACCGCTCCGGCAGCTGACACCAGCCCTTCGCGGAGACTCGACGCCCCGGTCGCGCAGCGCGGCCGTCTCGCTACGGCGCGGATGACGGTGCGCTCGCCGCCCACACCTTCCAGCCGCTCGGGCGCGATCCGGAACCCACCCCAGTGCGGCGGTGCGGGCACCTCGGCGTCAGCGAACCGCTCCGCCGCCCGCGCCACGGCGTCCTCCAGCTCCGCCCGATCGCTGATGGGGCGACTCTGCCGCGACGCCCAGGCACCCAGCTGCGACCCGCGCGGGCGGGTGGCGTGATACGCCTCCACCTCGGAGCGGCTGACGGGCGCCGCCACCCCCTCCACCCGGATTTGCCGCTCGAGCTCGGGCCAGTGGAACACCAGCGATGCGTACGGATGCGCGGCGAGCTCTCGGCCCTTATCGGAGTCGGTGTGCGTGAAGAACACGAAACCCCGCTCGTCCCAGTCCTTCAGCAGCACCAGGCGCGAACGCGGCCGCCACTGGTCTTCGACCTGCGCGACAGTGGAGAGCGTCATCGCCGTGGCCGAGAACGGACGGTCGGATGCTTCGGCGCGCCGCGCCTCGGCGAACCACTCGTCGAAGAGCGGGAACGGGGTGGGCGACAGCGCAGCGGAGGGCATGCACCCATGGTGCCCGATGCGCCCGGGCACCGTCGACTGGGACCTCGCCCGGTACGCTGGGAGAGGCCATCGACGCGCCACCGACCGACCGGAAGCGAGCACACATCGTGACCCAGCCCCTCATCTTCGAGCCCGAAGGCCGCGCCGTCCCCTTCCTCGATGAGGGTGAAGGTCCCGTCACGCTCGTGCTGGTCACCAACCGCAGCCTCGAGGCCGACGGACTCGGCGTCATCTCGCACTACCTCGCCGAAGAGGCCGGATTCCGCGTCGTGCGCATCGGATCCCGGGCGGACGTCGAGGGCATCACCATCGCAGACCGCGCGGCCGACGCTGCGGCCGTGATCGAGGGTCTCGGCATCGACGACACCTGGATCGGCGGCCACGGTCACGGCAGCACCATCGCCCGCACCTTCGCGATCGACCACCCCGAGCGCGTCAACGGACTGCTCATGCTGGGCGTCGAAGACGAGCAGATCCCCCTCGCCCCCGGCATCCCGGTGCTCATCATCCAGGCGGAGAACGATGACGTCACGCCCGCCGCGAACGCCGAGGCGCTGCAGGCCACGGCTCCCGAGCGGGCAACCATCACCCGCATCCCCGAGGCCGACCACTATTTCGTCGCGACGCACCCGATCGAGACCGCCGTCGTGATCGAGGAGTACCTCGACTGGGACTGACCCTCCCGCTGAAGAGCCGACGATGAACAGGGTGCGCGAAGCGATCGCCGACCTGGCGCCCGGGTACTTCGCCGCCGTGATGGGCACCGGGATCGTCTCGATCGGACTGCACGACCTCGGCATCCACTCCTTCTCTGTCGTTCTGATGTGGCTCGCCGGCGCGCTGTACGTCGTGCTCTGGGCCCTGTACCTCTGGCGGGCGATCGCATTCGGGCAGAACGTCGTGGCAGACCTGCGCGACCCCGAGAAGGCCTTCGCCTTCTTCACCGTGGTCGCGGCCTCCGGTGTGCTCGGCGTGCGCTTCGCCCGGGAAGAGCTCATGGCGCTCGCCGTCCCGCTGTTCCTGCTCGCCGGCGTCATCTGGGTCGTGTTCGGGTACCTCCTTCCGTGGCAGGTGCTGATGACACGCGACGGCAGGCCGATCCTGGCACGCGCCAACGGCACCTGGTTCATCTGGGCCGTCGCCAGCCAGTCGCTCGCGATCAGCATGACCCAGCTGCACCCGCCGGCCGGCAGTGAGATGGCGATCTGGATCGGCGTGCTCGCCGTTCTCGCGTGGTCGGTGGGCGTGGTGCTGTACGCCGCGATCGCGATGCTCGTGCTGCTGCGGGTGGTGCACTACGGCGTCACGCCGCAGCAGTTCGATCCCGCCTACTGGGTGGCGATGGGAGCACTCGCGATCGCCGTGGTCGCCGGGGCGAGCATCGTCGGGATGCCGCAGACGCCGATCGTCGACGCGGTGCGCCCGCTGATCGCCGCGACGGTCGTGATCTTCTGGGTCTTCTGCCTCTGGCTGATCCCCCTGCTCGTGGGGGCGGGGGTGTGGCGTCACGGTGTGCACCGCGTGCCGCTGCGCTACGTGCCGACGCTGTGGTCGATGGTGTTCCCCATCGGGATGTTCGCCGTCGCATCCGAATCGCTCGCGCGGGCCGACCGGTTGCCTGCCGCGGGCGCGGTCGGCCGTGTGGGGCTGGTGATCGCCGTGATCGTGTGGGCGGTCGTCTTCGTCGCGATGCTGCACCACGCCGGCCGGACGGTCTGGCCGTCGCGGCGAGCACCCTCCCTCAGCCGCGCAGATCCTTCCGCATGAAGATCTGCTCGGTGCCGTCGCCCTGCGGCACGCGTTCGCTGACGCGGTAGCCGCACGTCTCGTACAGTCGGATGTTCGCTTCGCTGAGGCTGCCGGTGAACAGCTCCGCCTGTGCGGCGCCGCTCTCGCGCTCGGCCACATCCAGCAGTCCGCGGCCGATGCCCTCACCCTGCATGTCGGGAGCGATCGCGATCCTGCCGACCAGCAGCAGGTCGCCGTCGATGCGTCCGCGCAGCGCGCCGACGATTCTGGCGCCGACGCGCGCCGTCCAGCCGTAGCAGTCGGCGAGCTCGGCCTGAACCGCCTCGAGGGTCTGCGTGAGCGGGGGCATGTCGACGCTGCCGTAGATCTGGGCCTCCGACACGAAGGCCGCCCGCTGCAGGGTCAGCACCTCTCCGGCGTCGTCGGTCGAGATGGGGGCGTACGTCACGTCGAGAGCGGCCATGCCTCCATCATCCCTCTTCGCGCAGGCGCGGCTCGACGCGGTGCTCCGGGCGCAGACCCGCCTTGTCGGCGTAGAACGCCCGGATGCGATCCATGTCCGCCCGGGTGTCGCCGGTGAGCTCGATGGTCGGGCCGAGGCCGGATGTCATGGTCGTGCGGTCGACATAGCCGAGGGTCACCGGCATCCCGGTCTCACGTGCGATCCGGTAGAAGCCCGACTTCCAGTGCGTGTGGCCCCGGCGAGTGCCGTCAGGGGTGACCACGAGACCGAACACCTCGCCGCGTCGCGCCATCGCGACCACGTCGGCGACGACGCGGCCGGGATCGTCGCGATCGACGGGGATGCCACCCAGCGCGCGCATCAGCGGACCGCGCCAGCCGCGGAACAGGCTCTTCTTGCCCAGCCACCGCACGTCGATCCCCAGACGCCAGGAGATCGCGAGCATCAGCACGAAATCCCAGTTCGACGTGTGCGGAGCGCCGATGAGGATGCTCGGTCGCTGCGGTGCGGGCTCGGAGCGCAGAGTCCAGCGGCTGCACAGCCAGAAGATCCGTGCGGTCAGACGTCGAAGCATCCGTCCACGCTACGACAGCCGCCATGCGGACAGCGGCATGGCGCGTGAGACCGTGGCGTGTCGGCGCGGGGAAATCAACCCCCTCAGCGGGCCAGGCGGCCGATGTTAGCTTCGGGCGGAACACACAACCGACCGTGCGACGCCCAGCGCCGCGCAGAAGACAGAGGTGGTTTTCATGGCAGCCAAGAGCACCGCGACCCAGAAGTCGAAGAACTCCGGCACCAAGACGAAGGACTCGGCGAAGGCGAAGGATGCCGCCGAGACCACGCCGCTGGAGAACGCCGAGAAGGGGTTCCAGGCCTCACCCGAGCTGATCCGCGACCTGCAGGCCGTGCTGGTCGACCTCATCGAGCTGTCCGTGCAGGGCAAGCAGGCGCACTGGAACGTGGTCGGCCGCAACTTCCGCGACACGCATCTGCAGCTCGACGAGATCATCGACGCGGCGCGCGGCTTCGGCGACACCGTGGCCGAGCGCATGCGCGCGCTGCACGCAGCCCCGGACGGGCGCAGTGCGACCGTCGCCAAGGCGACCACGCTGCCGGAGTTCCCGACGGGCGAGGTCTCCACCACCGACACGATCGACCTGATCACGGTGCGGCTGGAGGCGACCGTGGCGACCATCCGCCGCGTGCACGACCAGGTCGACGACGAGGACCCCACCTCGGCGGACGTGCTGCACGCGATCATCGAGAAGCTCGAGCAGTACGCCTGGATGGTCAGCGCGGAGAACCGCACGCCCGCGTCGTGACCCTGAGACGTCGTGAGCCTGAGACGTCGTGACCCTGAGACAGAGTGAGGACCGTCACCNNGGGTGACGGTCCTCACTCTGTGCGGCACTCAGGCCGGTTGCGGCATGAGGCTGAAGGACACCGCGCCCTGCTCGTCGACCGAGGCGTCGAGCACCTTGTCGTCGAGGGCCTCTGCGGCGGCCTTCTCGAGGAATACGCGGATGTCCTCGTCGCCGATGATGGAGTCGCCCGGTTCGGGCGTGGAGGCGACCGTCACCGCGAAGCGGGGCTCGGTCTCGGTGCCCGACGAGTGGATGCGGAGTCCGGCATCCGGCGTCGTGCTCTGCTGGGCGACGATGGTCGCCGCGATCGTGTTTGCGTTCTCGGTCAGGGTGAGCATGGCTCTCCTTCCGGTTGCGGACACCACACCGTACGGCGCGATGTGCGTGCCACGATTCCGCACCTGCGCACCCGGTTCAAGCTCAGCGCCCGACTCTGAGGGGTTTCACACCTGACGCCCGTGCGCGCTCAGCACACGCGCTGTCACCGTCGGCGATGCAGCACCAGGGGCAGCCCGATCCACAGCAGCAGGATCGCGAGCAGTCCGATTCCGCCGGCGATCAGCGCCAGCACGTGGTCGAAGGTGAAGTCGATGATCAGCACGGTCACACCGACGGTCAGCACGCCGCCGACGAAGATGTTCGCCTTGACCAGCCGATGCGCCATGCGCACGAGCTCGGGCTTGCGGCCCTTGGCGAACAGCACCCGGTGCATCCCGACGGGGGCGAGCGAGAGAATGCTCGCGGTCGCCGCCAGCAGCACGAGCACGATGTAGAGGATGCGCTGCTGGTCGGTGAGCTCTCGGAAAAGCGGCTGGAATGCGACCGCGAGAAGGAAGCCGGTGAGGATCTGCGTGCCTGTCTGCATGACGCGGAGCTCTTGCATGAGCTCCTCCCAGTTGCGGTCGGCGCGCTCAGCGGCGGTCTCGTCGCGGCCGTCGGTCTGGGCATCGGCGTGCGGGTCGTTCATGACATCGGACGCTACACGCCCGCTCGCGTGTGGGACGAGAGGCTTGCGCGGGCGCGATCCGGTCGTTTCGACCCCGCGGTTCGGCAGAGGCGTACCATCGAGGGATGCCAGAGAACCAGGCACCCGAGATCCCGTCGCGACCGCTTGCCGCGCCGCCGGGACTGCGAATGGTCGGCACGGATGCTGTCGGCGTGTGCGCCGACAGGCACTGCACGCTGCCGACCGCATCGACGAGCACCGACGGAGCGCCCGGCGCTCAGGACACCGTCGACGCCGAGGCATCCGGTTCTGACGCGGATTGATCCCGTCTACTGCGCCCGGCGTTCTGCTCGACGGCGGAGTGCAGCGGCGAGCTCCGGTGCGATCAGGGGATCGTCATCCAGCGGCACCGTGAGCGCCATGAGCGAGCGGCTGAAGTGGTTGCGCAGTCCGGCGGCGAGCGTGATGTCGACGATCTGCCGGTCGGTGAGGCCGTGTTCGCGCAGCGCCGCGGCATCGGCATCCGTCATGTCCTGCGGCGACGACGAGAGCCGCTCCGCGTAGCGGATCACCGCCTGCTCGGCATCGGTGAACGCCGAGTCGTCGTCGGAGGCGAAGGCGCGCAGGCCCGCCTCGTCGACGACGCCGGCCGTCATGCTCTTGCGTCCGTGCGCGATCAGGCAGTGCGCTGAGCCGATGGCTCGTGCGGCGCCGAGGGTGGCAGCCTCGTAGATGCGAACGCCGATCGAGGGCACCACGGCCCTGACCAGCGCGACGAACGCATCGTGCGCCTCGGGATTCACCGCCATCGCGGCGGTGTAGGCATGCACGAAGCCGTCGGCGGCGATGTCTTCCTCGTACATCTGCGCGACGGCGTCGCTGGCACTCTCGGGTGCCGGGGTGGTGATGATCATGAAGCGGACGGTACTCCCCAGCCCGCACCGGCGGTAGGGGTGTCAGTGCGCGGCGTGCGGGGGTGCGCCCTCGTCGTCGTCCTCAGGCTTGCGGATGAGGAACGCGCCGATGATCGTCACCGTCGCGATGACCGCGCCGATCGTGACCGACGTGCGCGTACCCGCGGCCACGGCCTCGGGCACCTCGGTGCCGCCCCCGGCGTTCACGATCCCCGTGAAGACGGCCACCATCACGGCGATGCCCGCGGCGCCGGCGACCTGCTGGACTGTGCCGATCACCGCGCTGCCGTACGAGTAGAACTTCGGCTTCAGAGACGCGAGCGACGCGGTGAACAGCGGGGTGAACGACAGGGCGAGACCCACCGAGAGCAGCGTCTGCGCTGCGAGCACCAGCCAGATCGAGCTGTCGACCGTCACGGTCGTGAACAGCCACAGCATCGATGCGGCGAGGATCGACCCGGGGATGAGCAGGATGCGGGTGCCGTGGCTGTCGTAGATGCGACCGATCACCGGTCCGAGCAGCCCCATCGCGAGCGCACCGGGGAGCACGATCAGGCCCGCCTCCAGCGCCTTCAGCTCAAGGGCATCCTGCAGGAAGAGCGGGATCACCGTGATGCTGCCGAAGAACGCCAGCGACAGCAGGAACATCTGGATCATCGACAGCGAGAAATCCTTCGAGCCGAACACCCGCAGGTCGAGCAGCGCGGCGTCGCGCCGCTGCAGCAGCACCTGACGCCAGAGGAAGAGAACGAGCCCGACCACGCCGACGGCGAGCGCCACCATCATCGGCGCCCAACCGGCGCCGGTGCCCAGGCTGCCGATCTGGCTCAGGCCGAACACGAGCCCGCCGAAGCCGAAGGCCGACAGCACGACCGAGAGCACGTCGATCGGGGCGCGCATGGTCTCGCCGACGTTCGTCAGCCAGCGCCACCCGATGAACATCGCGATCAGGGCGATGGGCAGCACGACGACGAAGATGGCCCGCCACCCGAAGTGATCGAGCAGGAACCCCGACATGGTCGGCCCGATCGCCGGCGCGAGCGACATCACGATGCTCACCCGGCCCATCATCCGGCCACGCGACGACGCGGGCACGAGGTTCATGATGGTCGTCATCAGCAGCGGCATCATGACGGCCGTTCCGGACGCCTGCACGACGCGGCCGACCAGCAGCACGAGGAAACCCGGCGCGAGGGCGGCGACGAGGGTTCCCACGGAGAACAGCGTGATGGCACCGAGGAACATCTGCCTCGTCGTGAAGCGACGCAGCAGGAATCCGGTGATCGGGATGACGACCGCCATGGTCAGCATGAATGCGCTCGTGACCCACTGCGCAGCCAGGGGAGTGATCCCGAGATCGGTGATCAGATGGGGGATCGCGATGCCCATGGTCGTCTCGTTGAGGATGGCGACGAAGGCGGCCGCGAGCAGCACCCAGATCACGGCCATGTCCCTGGCGGGGATGAGGCCCGCGGAAGGACGAGCGACGGGAGTCGACCCGGTGCGAACGGCAGACATGGGTCTCCTCGAAGGTGGTGGTGAGTCAGAAGGCACCCGACGGAGCGGGCAGCGGCCGAGCGGCGAGTGTGAACGGACGCAGCCGTCCATCCTAACCCGCGCCTCCGCTGCGGTATTCCCTCGTCTGCTGCGGACTAGCCTGAAGGGATGAGCATGGGTGGTGGAGGAGGACGCGGCGCCGTCTTCCGCGGCGTCGACGAGGCCGCGCAACGACGCATGAACGCCGCCGCCCCCAAAGTGCCGGGTCTCGGTCGACGCGTCGCCGCGCTGTTCACCCCCTACCGGGGTCGCCTCGCCCTGACCGCGATGCTGGTCGTCGTCGGGGCCGGCATCGCCGTCATACCGCCGCTGCTGGTGCAGCGCATCTTCGACGACGCGCTCTTCCCCCTCGACGGCGGCGGCCCGCGCATCCCGCTGCTCACGATGCTGGTGAGCATCACGATCGGGCTGTTCCTGCTGTCGGCCGTGCTGGGCGTGACGCAGACCTGGCTCACCTCCACCGTGGGCAACGAGGTGACCGGCGACCTGCGGGTGCGGCTGTTCGAACATCTGCAGGCGATGGAGCTGGGCTTCTTCACCCGCACGAAGACCGGAGTGATCCAGTCGCGGCTGCAGAACGACGTCGGCGGTGTGTCCGGCGTGCTCACCAACACCGTCACCAGCGTGCTGGGCAACACCGTGACGGTGATCGCGTCACTCGTCGCGATGCTGCTGATCGACTGGCGTCTGACGCTCATCGCGGTGATCCTCATGCCGATCCTGGTGCTCGTGCAGCGACGGGTGGGGCAGGTGCGCGCACGCATCGCCGGAGAGACCCAGGAGTCGCTGTCAGAGCTCAGCAGCATCACGCAGGAGACGCTGAGCGTGTCGGGCATCCTGCTGTCGAAGTCGTTCAACCGCCAGCGCACCGAGTCGGTGCGCTACCAAGCGGAGAACCGCAACCAGGTCCGACTGCAGGTGCGACGGGCGATGAGCGGTCAGGGGTTCTTCGCGGTCGTGCAGGTGATCATGGCCAGCGTGCCGGCGATCGTCTACCTGGTGGCCGGCTTCTTCCTCACCGGCGGCGCACCCGAGATCACCGCCGGGGCGATCGTCGCGTTCACCACCGTGCAGGCCAGGCTGCTCATGCCGCTGATGGGCCTGATGCGCGTGGCCCTCGACCTGCAGACCTCTGCGGCGCTGTTCGCGCGCATCTTCGAGTACCTCGACATGGTGCCGCAGATCCAGGACGCACCCGACGCGATCGACGTCGCCGACGCACCCGGACCGCGCGGCCGCATCGAGTTCAAGGATGTCGTGTTCCGCTACCCGGATGCCACGCCCGACGCGCGCCCCACTCTGGACGGCGTCTCGTTCGTCGCCGAGCCCGGCACGCACGTCGCATTCGTCGGGCCGTCCGGAGCCGGCAAGACCACGATCCTCTACCTCGCGCCGCGCCTGTACGAGGCCTCCGGCGGCACCGTCGAGTTCTCGGGCGCTGACGTGACGTCGCTCACGCAGGAGTCGATCATCGATCAGATCGGCATCGTCTCGCAGGAGACCTACCTGTTCCACGCGACGATCCGCGAGAACCTGCGCTACGCGAAGCCGGATGCCACAGACGAGCAGCTCGAGCGCGCGTGCCGCGCGGCGAACATCCATCACGTGATCATGTCGTTCGACCAGGGATACGACACCGTGGTCGGCGAGCGGGGCTACCGGCTGTCGGGAGGGGAGAAGCAGCGCATCGCCATCGCCCGCGTGCTGCTGAAGGATCCGCCCGTGCTGCTGCTCGACGAGGCCACCTCGGCTCTCGACACCGTCTCGGAGCGCGTCGTGCAGGAAGCGCTGGATGCCGCGGCCCGGGGCCGCACGACGCTGTCGATCGCGCACCGCCTGTCGACCGTGATCGACGCCGACGCCATCCACGTCGTCGAGGCCGGCCGCATCGTCGAGTCGGGCACCCACACGCAGCTGCTCAGCAGGGGAGGGCTCTACTCGACCCTGGCGGCCCAGCAGATGGCCTCGGCCCGCATGGACGCCAGCCCGACGGACTGAGATCTCCGACCACGGTCACCACGCCAGCGCCGCGCTGAACGCCGCGTTCGGGCGGGCGGCGTCGTATTCGGGCAGGGCGCGCAGCGACGCCTCGAAGGCCTCGACGGCCGCTCGGTAGGCGGGATCCGGATGCTCGGCCGCGATCGTGCGCAGCGACGGCAGGTCCATCGCGAGGATCAGCGCGATGCGCGAACGCACCGCATCGCTCTGACCCGCCGCGGTGAGCACGTCGATGCCGCCGAGGAGCGCGGCGAGGTAGTCATGCAGCACCGGCAGCTGGGCCTTGCCCTGGGTGATCGATGTGCCGTCGGCGCGCACGCGCCAGTGCACGGCGACATCGGGCACGACGTCGAACGCCCGCGCCTCGGTGTACATCCGCTGCGCGACGACCTGATCCTCGTAGGCGACGTTCTCGGGGAAGCGCAGCCGCTCCCAGAGGGTCGCGCGGCTGAGCTTCGACCACGCGACGATGTTGGCCGAGGCGTCGGGATGCTCGGCGAGCGTCACGCCGAGGCGCCGGGGCGCGGTGGCGGCGGCGATCCACGGCTGCACGCGGCCGGGACGGTACGCGCCGTCGATGAGCCGGGAGCGCACGTACGCAGCGGCCACGAAGTCGCTGCCGGATTCATCCAGCGTGGCGAGCCAGGTCTCGATCGCGCGCGGCGTCAGCTCGTCGTCGGCGTCGAGGAATCCGACGAACGGCGTGTCGACGAGGTCGAGAGCGACGTTGCGGGCGGCGCCGAGCCCGCGGGACTCATCGTGCCGGAGCACCTGGAATCGAGCGTCGCGGGCTGCGGCAGCGGCGAACACGGCGCCGGTGTCGTCGTGCGAGCCGTCGTCGACGAGCAGCGCCTGCCAGCGGCTCTCGGTCTGCGCCTGCAGCGAGGCGAGGGCTGCGGGCGCGAAATCGGCGATGTCGCGTCCGGGCACGATCATCGTCACACGCGGGGTCACGACGCCGAGTCTACGGTTCGGTGCGCACCCTGGCGTCCGCCCGCGGATCAGGCCGAGACCGCCGCGACGGCGTCGGCGACGAGAGCCGCGAGCTGCTGCGCCGATCCCTGGGGCAGGGGCGTGCGGCCGAAGGTGAAGCGCACTGCGGTCTGCGCGACCTCCGCCGGGGTGCCGATCGCCAGCAGCACGGGGGAGGGCTCGTCGCTGCCGGCGGCGCAGGCCGACCCGCTCGACGAGACGACGCCGCGCCGCTCCAGCTCCAGCAGCACGGCCTCGCCGCTGATGCCCGCGAACGTGAAGCTCGCGAGGTTCGGCAGCCTGTGCTCCGGCGACCCGGTGAGAGCAGCCCGGGGCACGGCATCCATGACCGCGGCGATGAAGGCCGAGGTCTGCTCCTGCACCGCCGCGACGCTCTGCGACCGCTCCGCCTCGACCAGGTCGAGGGCGGTCGCGAGGCCGACGGCGCCGGCGACGTTCTCGGTTCCGCTGCGGCGTCCGCGCTCCTGGCCGCCGCCGTGCAGCAGCGGCTCCAGGGGCACCCGGGAGCGCACGCCGACGGCGCCGATGCCCTTGGGCGCGCCGAGCTTGTGCCCGGCGATGGAGACCGCGTCGGCGCCGAGCGCGCGCAGATCGAGCCACCCCGCCGACTGCACCGCGTCGATGTGGACGGGCACGCGGTGCTCACGCGCGATCGCCACGAGTCCCGCGACGTCCTGCACGGTGCCGATCTCGTTGTTGGCGTGCCCCACGCTCACCAGGGCGGCGTCGGCGGCATAGTCGGCATGCAGCGCGGCGCGCAGGCCGTCGACCGCCACCGCGCCGTGCCCGTCGACGGGCAGCATCCTCACCGCGACCCCGTGCAGGCGCTGCAGATACTCCGCGGAGCGCAGGATCGACTCATGCTCGATCGGGGTGGTGATCAGTCCGCGCGACTGCGGGGCCTCCTGCCGCGCGCCGAGCACGATGCCCTTCACCGCGAGGTTGTTCGCCTCGGTTCCTCCGGAGGTGAAGATCACCTCCGACGACCGCATGCCCAGGGCCTCGGCGACCCGCGCTCGTGACCATTCCAGTGCGTCGGACGCCGCCTCGCCGACCGTGTGGTGACTCGACGGGTTGCCGTACACACCGGTCAGGTAGGGGTGCATCGCCTCGAGAACCTCCGGCCGCGCCGGAGACGTGGCCGCGTGATCGAGATACAGCACGTCAGTCGATCCGCAGATCGAGCCCGAGGTCGAGGGCCCGGGCCGAGTGCGTGAGCGCGCCCACGGAGATCACCTGCACGCCCGTCTCGGCGATGGGGCGGACGGTCTCGGGGGTCACGCCGCCCGAGGCCTCGACCACGGCGCGGCCCGCGATGAGGGCGACGCCCGCGCGCAGATCGTCGAGCGAGAAGTTGTCGAGCAGAACCGTATCGGCGCCCCCGTCGAGCACGGCCGGGATCTGATCGAGCCGGTCGACCTCCACGACGACGTGCGTGGTGTGCGGCAGTCGGCTGAGCGCCTCGCGCAGCGCGGTGGCGAGATCCTGCCCGCTCTGGCGCAGCACGGCGAGATGGTTGTCCTTCGCCATCACGGCGTCGGAGAGGGACCGCCGGTGATTGCTGCCGCCACCCGAGACCACCGCGTGTCGTTCGAATTCGCGCAGTCCCGGGGTGGTCTTGCGTGTGTCGGCGATCCGCACGCCCGTCCCGTCGACGGCGTCGACGAACGTCGCGGTGAGGGTCGCGATGCCGCTCATGCGCTGGGTGAAGTTCAGGGCCACGCGCTCGGCGGTCAGCAGGCTGCGCGCGGGGCCGCTGACCGATGCGAGCGCGTCGCCCGCCGCGAAGCGGTCCCCGTCGGCGACGTGCAGGTCGACCCGCACGTCGGCGTCGGTGAGGGTGAAGGCGGCTGCGAACACCTCGCCGCCGCTGAACACACCCGATTCGCGAGCGACGAGATCGGCGGTCGCGTGCGCCGACGCGGGCAGCAGCGCGGTGCTGGTCACATCCCCCCACGGTGCGTCCTCCTCGAGCGCGGCGGACACCGCGCGTCGCAGGGTGGCTGGTGTGATCATGCGGCTCCCATCAGGGCGGGCGAGAGGAGGGAATGGGCGCCGAGCGAGTCGGTGCGGGACAGAGCGGCGGATGCCAGGGCGCGTCCCACCGCGAGCAGATTCGCGTCCTCGTGAGCCGTCGGCGAGGTCGGTGACGGGGCCGTCCACGCGTGCAGCTGGGTGACGGCATCCCGCATCCCGTGCTCGGTGCGGATCAGGCCCAGCTGGTTCCACATCAGCCGCTGCAGTGCCGAGCGCGAGAACGACGGATCGGTCGGCGCTGCCGACGTCGCGCCCGGACGGTCGCGACCCCCGTCCCGCCGATGCGGAGGCGACGCCTCGGGCCACCTGAACGACGGCGCGGCGGACGAGGTGAGCGACTCGGCCGCGCGAGCGCCGAACACGGCGCCCTCGAGCAGCGAGTTCGAAGCCAGCCGGTTCGCGCCGTGCACTCCGGTGCGCGCCGTCTCGCCGACCGCCCACAGCCCCGGCACCGAGGTGCGCCCGTCGATGTCGGTGGCGATGCCGCCCATCAGGTAGTGCGCGGCAGGCGTGACCGGCACGGGATGCCGGGACCAGTCGATTCCGCGGCGTCGCAGCTCCGCGTCGATGGTGGGGAAGCGATCGGCCAGCACCGCCGCACCGAGCCCGGTGGCATCCAGCACAACGGGGGCGGCCTGTGCGGCGGCGCGACGGGCGACGGCTCTCGCGACGACATCTGTCTCTTATACACATCTGACGCTGCCGACGAACTCTAGGGTGTAGACTCCGGTGGGCGCCGTCTAGTTCAATAAAACAATGACGTTGGTCTCACACTACATTTCGTCCGCATACTACACCACACCACAGACACCGGAGTAACTCGGTGTCGCTGAGTCGTGTATAAA
>NZ_MJIR01000088.1:0-14201 GCF_001878835.1 Microbacterium sp. AR7-10
GAGACAGGCAGTGCGGCGAGCGTGAAGGGGAGGGTCGCGATCGCGACCCTCCCCCTCACGCTCGCCGCACTGCTGCTCGTGGCCAAGCTGCTGAGCATGTACGCGTTCGCGCATACGTCGATCAGCACGTTCGTGTCTGGTGCGTACGCCGAGTCGGAGTCGGCCGCCCGCGGGCAGGACATCGCCAACTGGTTCGAGCCGTTCGCCGCGCCGTACAACATCGGCACGGCGCTGGGCGGCGCAGACGAGCTCGGTGCCTCCCGGACGGAGCTGGAGCGCGCGCTGCCCCTCGCCCAGGGGCTGCAGGTGTGCCCCGTGCTGATCAACCTGTCGCTCGTCGTCGAGCGGCAGGGCGACGCCGCGCAGGCCGACGGCGACGCCGCGAGAGCCGCCGAGCTGTACGGCGAAGCGCTCGAGATCACCGTCGAGACGCCGGAGGAGTGCCGCAGCGAGGCAGCCCAGCAGCAGTCGCCGCAGCCGAACCGCGACATGAGCGACACGCTCGACGAGAATCAGCGGCGCCAGCAGGAGAAGCAGCGTCAGAGCCAGCATCCGCCACCCGAGCAGCCGCAGCAGCCAGACCAGGGAGAGCAGGGAGAGACGCCGCAGGACAAGCTCGACGACATCGAGGACCGCCTGAATCAGGGCGCGCAGGAGCGAGAGGACCAGCTCGGCGGCGGGCAGGGCGACGACGGCTCCGGTGGGGGAACGGACAAGCCGTGGTAGATCGTCAGCGCAGCAGATACGTCGGCGGCTCCGAAGGTGCCCCTCCCCTGCCCCCGGTCGGCGGCTACGCGGGCGCTGCCCGTGCGCGGGGAGGGCTGGATGCCGCGGCCGGCCTGCCCACGGCATCCGGAGTCACCTACACCGACCCGGCGGCCGTCCGCAAGACGGGGGTCAACGCAGTCGGGCTCGCCGCCATCTCGGCGACGGCCGTCTTCGCCGTGATCCTGCTGCTGCTCATGCTCGCCGGCGGCACCGACGCGCTGTACGGCGTGACGCTGCTCGTGCTGCAGCTCGCGATCGTCGGCGTGATCGTCGCGGCGCTGCTCACCCGACGCGGCCGGATGCTGGGGGCGATCGCCCTGGCCGTCTCGCTCGTCTGCAACGTCGCGACCGTCGGCGCCGTGGGCGCCCTGTACTCCTCGGCGACCCAGGCGTACGGCGGCACGAAGTCCGAGCAGCAGCGGCACGAGGAGGCGTATCCGGGCGTGAAGGACTACTCGCCCGACGAGGCCCTGAACGGGCCGTCTCTCGACGAGGTGCAGGCCGAGGGCGACGCTCTGATGACCGCGATCCGCGCCCGACTGAGCGATCGCTACGGCTACACGTGGGTGCAGAGCGGCACGGTCGACGTGAGCCCCGAGCGCAACGGGTACGGCGGTGAGTCGATGCTGCGCCGGTACACGTCGACGGCGTGGACGACCGAGCAGCCCGTGCAGGACGACGCACGCAAACGCGAGGTCATGCAGGCGATCGGCGAGGTGCTCCTCGAGCGCGGTCTCAGCGACCTGTACCCGCTGAACGAGATCGACACCGGCATCTCGCCCGACATGGTGGCGAAGCTGTACGGCTCGACCGAGCCGTCCCGGCAGCACACCTGGGAGTACTACGGCGACACCTACCCCGGGCCGATGCGCTTCTACGTGTACGCGTACGACCTGTCGAACGACCCCACCGGGGAGTTCCGCCTGCAGCGCGAGGCGATCGCGGCGCAGACCGGCGAGCCCCTCGAGGGCATCCAGCTCGTCGTCTTCGCCCG
The DNA here is from genome assembly GCF_001878835.1 of Microbacterium sp. AR7-10. Taxonomy (NCBI): domain Bacteria; kingdom Bacillati; phylum Actinomycetota; class Actinomycetes; order Micrococcales; family Microbacteriaceae; genus Microbacterium; species Microbacterium sp. AR7-10. Next base: position 1,763 of record NZ_MJIR01000088.1, read on the forward strand.
CCGCGTGCTGCCCGAGGCCGACCGGGCCGAGTTCGAGCAGCGCCTGCAGGACTACCCCGGGTTCTGAGGTCGGAGCTGCGCTCCCGCGGCGCCGAGATCCGGCCTGACAACCGCCCTACGGCAGGTCTGCCACCGGCACGTGCTCGTCGCCGGGCAGCTCCGGCTCGTCGACGAGCCTGAGATCGTCGACCGCGGGACCCTCGAGCACCGTGCCGTCGGCGGCGAAGCGCGAGCCGTGCAGCGGGCAGTCCCACGAGCGCTCGGCACTGTTCCAGGTGACGATGCCGCCGAGGTGCGTGCACACGGCAGACACGCGGCAGGTGACGCCGTCGACGGTCGAGACCGCCACCGGTTTCATCCCCGCGCTGCCCACGACGCCCTCGCCCTCCGCGGGCGGCGTCGTGGGCAGCGGATGCCGTTCGGCCGAGATCCACCCGGTCGCGGCGTCGCGCGCCACCTCCGCGCCGGCGACCGCACCTTGCGCGAGATCCTTCGGCGTGGTGATGCGATGGTGCAGCGTCTGCGCCCAGGGGATGCTGCCGTCGAGCACCTCCGCCGTGATGCTCAGCGCCGCCGCGACGGCGTTCGTCATGCCCCACTTGTTGTAGCCGGTGGCGATCTTGACGTGCTTGCCGGTGCGCGGCATCCAGCCGACGAACGGCACCATGTTCAGCGACTGGTAGTCCTGCGCAGCCCAGGCGTGCGTGCGCTCCGCGCCGGGGAAGTGCCGGTGCGTCCAGTGCTCGAGATCGTCGACCAGGGCCTGGGTGTCGGCCGCGCGGCCCACGTCGTGGTCGTTGCCGCCGACCAGCAGCAGCTGCTCGCCGTCGTGCGAGGCGGTGCGCAGCGACCGGGTCGGTGCATCGACCGAGAGGTACATGCCCTGCGGGATGCGGGCGGCATCCGGCATCCGGTACGCCTGCGCGTACGAGCGGTTGGCCTTGAGCTTGGCGAAGTACAGGCCCCGGTCGAGGACCGGCACACCCGTGGCCAGCACGACGGTGCCGGCGTGCACGTCGCCGACCGAGGTGATCACCCGGCTGGGCTCGCCGGTGTCGACGTCCTTCACCCGCACGCCCTCGACGATCACCCCACCCCGCTCGCGCAGATCGGCGGCGAGCGCGCGCAGCACGTCCATCGGGTCGAACTGCGCCTGCTCGCGAAGTCGGATGGCGCCGTGCACGCGGAACGGCAGCTCGAGCTCGCTCACCCGCTCGACGTCGAGTCCCGCCGCCAGGCACGCCTCGTACTCCTTCTCGATCGAACGCGCACCGTCCTCGGTTCCCGCGTAGGTGAACGCATCGCGACGCTCGACGGCGACGCCGTGCTCGCCGAGATAGCGCAGCATCCACTGCTGCCCCTCGAGGTTGCCCTCGACGTAGGCCTTCAGCACCCGATCCGACCCGCGCGAGCGGATGCCCGAGAGCACGCTTCCCTGCAGCAGACTGAGCTTCGCGGTGGTGTTGCCGGTCGCCGCGGCACCCACGAAGCGGGCCTCCAGCACCGCCACCGACAGGCCGGCTCGCGCGAGCAGCAGGGCGGTGGTCAGTCCGGTGAGACCCGCTCCGGCGACCACGGCGTCGTAGCGGGCGTCGGGCTCGAAGGCGTCGGTGGGAATGCGCTCACGCTGGTCGTCGAGCCATAAGGACGTCACGGTGTCTCCTTCGCTGGGGGCGAGTGAGTCCCAGTACACCGTGAGCGCGGTGGCGAGCAACAGGGCTTGACATCACGACCGACGCGAGCACGGCGGGTGTCCTACGCTGGCTTCTGGCCGCGTCGCGGCCCTCGATCAACAGGGAGTCCACGTGCCCGAGCACACGCTTCTCGCCATCGACGCCGGCCAGACGGGCATCAAGACCCGCCTCGTCGCACCCGACGACACCGCTCAGGAGTGGCTGTTCCCCGGCGTGCTCACCGACCGGCCGCTGCTGGCTCAGCTCGCGGCCGTCGTCGCCGAGGTCACCCGTGTGACGAACGAGGCGCCGCACACGGTGACCTTCGGCGTCTCGGGTCTCACCTCCGCCGAGGCCGAGGCGGATGCGCTGATGCGGCACCCTGATCTCGCCGACGTGCACCGCATCGTCGTGACCCACGACTCGGTCACCTCGTTCCTCGGGGTGCTCGGCGACCGGCAGGGCGCCGTGGTGGCCGCCGGCACGGGGGTCGTCACGCTCGGCGTCGGGCCGGAGCACTCCACCCGCGTCGACGGCTGGGGCCACATCATGGGAGATGCGGGCAGCGGGTACTGGATCGGCCGAGCGGCCCTGGATGCCGTGATGCGCGCGCACGACGGGCGCGGCCCCGCGACGGCGCTGACCGCGTTGGTGAAGGAGCGCTGGCCCGACCTGGAGACCGCGTACGTCGCCCTGCAGTCGTCGGAGGATCGCGTGCGCACCGTGGCATCGTTCGCCGCGCCGACAGCCGCGCACGCGGCATCCGGAGACGACGTCGCGATCGGCATCTGCCGCGCCGCCGCAGCCGAGCTCGCGACGGCTGTGCTCGCGGCGCTGAGGGTCACCGACGCGCCGGCCGATGCCGCCGTCGGAGCGATCGGCGGCGTCTTCGGCTCCGACCTCGTCCGCTCGGCGTTCGAGGAGGCCGTGCGCGCCGAGCGCCCGGATGCCAGGTTCGTCCCGCCCGCAGGGTCGGGCCTCAACGGCGCCGTGGCCCTCGCCCACCTGGGCCCCGGGCATCCGCTGCACGAGCGCTTCGCCGAGCGCACCCGCTGACCCCTCGACCTGACCACCCGATCGGAGCCGCATCATGACGAACCCTCTGTTCCACGAGATCGACAACACGCCCCGCGACTACGCCTGGGGGCTGGTCGACGGCGTGGCGCACGTGCGCGGCACCGCCCCGACCGGGCGGAAGGAGGCCGAGCTGTGGCTCGGCGCGCACCCGTCCGCGCCGAGCACCGTCCTCGGCGACGCACCGTGGCCGACCCTCGACGCGTGGGAGCGCGAGACCGGGGCGACCCTGCCGTTCCTGCTGAAGGTGCTGTGCGCGGCAGAGCCGCTGTCTCTGCAGGCGCACCCGAGCACGGCGCAGGCGGAGGAGGGCTTCGACCGCGAGAACGCCCTCGGCATCCCGCTCGACGCCCCGCATCGCACCTACCGCGACCCGCACGCGAAGCCCGAGCTGATCGTCGCGCTGCACGACGGTTTCGAGGCACTGTGCGGCTTCCGGCCCGCCGCCGAGGTGCAGGCCGACCTGCAGACTCTCGCCGGGCTGATCGACGCTGCGCCCGACGCGTCGGCGGCGCTGCAGACCTGGCAGCAGCACCTGGCCGGCGCCGACGGCATCCGCCGGGCGTTCCTGTGGCTGCTCTCGGGAGACGAGAGCCTGCCGGCGCTGGTCACGGCCGTGACCGCGGTCGCGGAACGGGATGCCCGCTTCGCGCTCCTCGCGCGGATCGCCGAGGCGCACCCGGCCGACCCCGGCATCCTCGGCGCGCTCATGCTGCAGCACCTCACGCTGCGCGCCGGCGAGGCGCTGATGCTGCCCGCGGGCAACATCCACGCCTACCTGCGCGGCTCGGGCATCGAGCTGATGGGCCCGAGCGACAACGTCATGCGCGGCGGTCTCACCGGCAAGCACATCGACACGGTCGAACTCGACCGGGTGCTCGACGCGCGCGAGGGCGGCGACCCGCGGCTCGCTCCCGAGGTCGTCTCCGATGGTGTCCGCGTCTTCCGCCCGGTCGAGCGCGGCACGGACGACGATCCCGGGTTCGAGCTGTACGCGATCGAATCCGACGGCGAGATCGTGCTCGACGGCGCGGGCATCGCGCTCGCGACCGACGGGGAGTTCGAGCTGGCATCCGACGACCAGCGCATCCCGATGCCGCGCGGTCGCGCAGTGCTGATCTCGCGCCCCGCCACCGTGCGGGTCACCGGCGCCGGACGCCTGTTCGTGGCGGCAGGCTGATCGACATGCCTCGCTTCGATCTGTCTCCCGCCGAGCTGCGCACGTACCGGCCCACTGTCGCCGAGCCCGCCGACTTCGACGCGTTCTGGCACCGCACGCTCGAATCATCACGCCGGCTGGCCGCGCCGGCCGAGCGCACCAGAGTCGAGACGCCCCTGACGCTGGTTGACGTGTACGACCTGACGTTCAGCGGGTTCGGCGGCGACCGCGTGCGCGGGTGGTACGTCGTACCCGCCGGCGCGACCGGACCCCTGCCGACGGTGGTGGAGTACAACGGCTACGGCGGCGGGCGCGGGCTGCCGCACGAGCGCCTCGGCTGGGCGGCATCCGGGTACGCGTGGGTGTTCATGGACACCCGCGGCCAGGGCAGCGGCTGGGGCACCGGCGGCTCGACCCCCGACCCGCACGGCACCGGCGCCTCGGCTCCCGGGTTCATGACCCGCGGCATCGACGACCCCGAGCAGTACTACTACCGTCGCGTGTTCACCGACGCCGCGCTGTTGATCGACGCCGTGCGCGCCTTCGAAGAGGTGGACGCCGACCGCATCGCGGTCACCGGCGGCAGCCAGGGCGGCGGCATCGCGATCGCCGCCGCCGGTCTCACCCCCGGGCTCGTCGGCGTCATGCCCGACGTGCCGTTCCTCTGCCACTTCGAGCGGGCGGTCGGGTTGACCGACAGCGATCCGTACCAGGAGATCGTGCGCTATCTGGCGGTGCATCGCGATGCCGTGACGCAGACCTTCGAGACCCTGTCGTACTTCGACGGCGTGAACTTCGCCGCGCGGGCCGACGCTCCTGCGCTGTACTCGGTCGCCCTGATGGATCCCGTATGCCCGCCATCGACCGTGTTCGCCGCGGCCAATCATCACCGCGGCGGGGCGGACGTCGTGGAGTACGCGTTCAACGAGCACGAGGGCGGGCTCGGCGTGCAGTGGCAGCGCCAGGCGGCGTGGCTGGCTGAGCGTCTGGGCTGAGCGTCTGGGCTGAGCGCCCGTCGGAGGCGGGTCCGGGCCGGCGGGTCAGGCGGCGAGCGCGAGCCAGGCGGCGAACGCGAAGCCGATGACCGTCGCGAGCCCCGTCGACTCGGTCGCCTTCTTCTGCGCCTCGGGCACCATCGAGTCGACGAGCATGACCAGCAGGGCTCCCGCGGCGAATCCGTTGGCCCCGGCGCGGAAGCTGTTGTCGACGACGGATGCCAGCGCGAATCCGCCTGCGGTGGCGAGCACGGAGAGCACGGCCACCCCTGCCCACAGCAGCACCACGCGGCTGCGCCGCATACCGTCGGCCAGCAGGTCCGATGCCGAGCCGATCGACTCCGGCAGGTTCGAGACGACGATCGCGACGATCAGCGCGACGCCCACCCCCTCGCCGGATGCGAGTCCGATGCCCAGCACGAGCTGCTCCGGGATGCCGTCGAGCAGCGCTCCGATCGCGAGGGCCCCGCCACCGGCATCCGCCTTCTTCTTCGCCTGCCGCGCATCGAGGATCCGCGCGGCGATGTAGTAGCAGAGCGCCCCGGCGGTGACGCCGATGATCAGCGGCAGGTGACCGCCGAGATCCACACCCTGCTCCCACAGCTCGAAAGCGATCGACGCCATCAGCGCACCGGCGCCGAAACCGAGGATGATGCCGAGCAGCCGATCGGGCCACCGGCGCACCAGCGCCAGTAGCGCCCCGACGAGCAGCGGCGCTGCCGCAACCGCGCCCCACAGCACCGCCTGGCCCATGCGGCCCAGGCTACCCGCCTTCGAATCGCTTGAATGGCGGTTCGGCGGCCCGGATTGCCGCCATTCAAGCGATTCGAACGGGAGAAACCGGGCCGGGGCGACACGCCGCGCGCCGATAGACTTGAGGCCATGTCCAAGGTGCTCCAGTCCCTCCCCGTCGGCGAAAAGGTCGGCATCGCTTTCTCCGGAGGGCTTGACACCTCCGTCGCCGTCGCGTGGATGCGCGAGAAGGGCGCGGTGCCCTACACGTACACCGGCGATCTGGGGCAGTACGACGAGAGCGACATCGCCTCGATCCCCGGCCGTGCGCTCGAGTACGGCGCCGAGGAATCGCGACTGGTGGATGCCAGGACGGCACTCGTCGAAGAGGGCTTCGTCGCGCTGCAGTGCGGCGCCTTCCACATCCGCTCGGGCGGGAAGACGTACTTCAACACCACCCCGCTCGGACGCGCGGTCACCGGCACGCTGCTCGTGCGCGCGATGCGCGACGACGGCGTCGACATCTGGGGCGACGGCTCGACGTACAAGGGCAACGACATCGAGCGCTTCTACCGCTACGGCCTGCTGGCCAACCCGCGCCTGCGCATCTACAAGCCCTGGCTCGACGCCGACTTCGTCACCGAGCTCGGGGGACGTGCGGAGATGAGCGAGTGGCTCGTGGAGCGCGGCTTCCCGTACCGCGACTCGGCCGAGAAGGCGTATTCGACGGATGCCAATATCTGGGGCGCCACGCACGAGGCGAAGACCCTCGAGCACCTCGACGTGTCGCTCGAGACCGTCGACCCGATCATGGGCGTGAAGTTCTGGGACCCGTCGGTGCAGATCGACACCGAAGACGTCACCGTCACCTTCGAGGGCGGCCGCCCGGTCGCGATCAACGGCACCGAGTACAGCGATCCGGTGGCCCTCGTGATGGAGGCCAACACCATCGGCGGACGCCACGGGCTCGGCATGAGCGACCAGATCGAGAACCGCATCATCGAGGCGAAGTCGCGCGGCATCTACGAGGCCCCCGGAATGGCGCTGCTGTTCATCGCCTACGAGCGCCTGGTCAACGGCATCCTGAATGAAGACACCCTCGCCACCTATCACGAGCAGGGCCGTCGCCTCGGCCGGCTGATGTACGAGGGTCGTTGGCTCGAGCCGCAGTCGCTCATGCTGCGCGAGTCGATCCAGCGCTGGGTGGGACTCACCATCTCGGGCACGGTCACCCTGCGCCTGCGCCGCGGCGACGACTGGACCATCCTCGACACCGTCTCGCCGAACCTCTCGTACGGCCCCGAGAAGCTGTCGATGGAGCGCGTGGGCGACGCGGCGTTCGGCCCGGTCGACCGCATCGGCCAGCTCACCATGCGCAACCTCGACATCGCCGACTCGCGCTCGCGGCTCGAGCAGTACGCGGGCCTCGGCCTTGTCGGCGGCGCGACGGGCGAGCTCGTCGGCAAGGTCACCGCCGGTCAGGCCGCCGAGATCTCGGCATCCGAGAGCGACGACGAGCAGCTCGCGGAGGCGGTCGACCTGGCATCCGAGGGTGCGGCCTTCGACTCCGGCACCGACTGATCGATCCGCCCCGGCTGCCGCACGCGGGCAGGGCCGTGCCGCCACGTCGGGGGCCGACACTCCAGATGTCGGACGCATCCTGCGGGAACGTCCGACATCTGGAGTGTCGGCCCCCGTTGTGTACCCGCAGGCTGGGAGTTCACCTACGTATGTTGCACACGACTGTGCAACATACGTATCCTTGAGGCATGCCACGACCGCCTCGCTCCGACGCACGCGCCAACCGCGCCGGCATCCTCGACGCCGCTCGCAGCACGCTCGCGCTCGATCCCTACGCCAGCGTCGACGTCATCGCCCGCAGCGCGGGCCTGAGCCGGCGCACCCTGTACGGTCACTTCGACGACCGTGACGCGCTGATCCGCGAGCTGATCAGCACCGGCGCCCAGCGCTTCAACGCGATCGCCGAATCGATCACCGACGCCGATGCCCGCATCGCCCTCGCCCGCCTCGCCGCGCGTCTGTGGCAGGAGGCCGCGCACGTGCAGGTCAGCGCAGCGCTCGCCCTCGACGAAGCTCACGTCGAGCACACCGCCTCCGCCCTGGCGCCGCTGCGCCGGGCCGTCGCACAGCTCGTGCAGCGCGGTCAGGATGACGGCAGCTTCCGCACCGACCTCGCAGCCCCGACGCTCTCGCGCCTGATCGAGGAGATCGCGCGCACCGTCGTCGCCCGCACCGACGCCTCCAGCAGCGGCGCCGCGAACCTCGCCGTCCGCACCGTGCTGAGCATCGCCGGACTGTCCTGGCGCGAGACCGACGAGCTGCTCGCCTCCCACCCCGACATCACGGCGCATCCGGGCGCCACGGCGAGCTCCGCGTGAGTGAGACGGCGACGAACCCGAGACCGAATGCGTGGAGCGTCTACCGCCGCGATCTCGGCAGGCTGGCGCGCGTCAGCAAGGCGTGGATCATCATCATCGGCGTCATCGTCACCCCGTCGCTGTACGCCTGGTTCAACATCGTCGCGTTCTGGGACCCCTACTCGAACACGCAGCAGGTGAGCGTCGCGATCGTCAACCACGACGCGGGGGCCTCGTCCGACCTCACCGGGCGCATCGACATCGGCGGTGAACTCGTCGAGCAGCTCAAGCAGAACGACCAGCTGGGCTGGACCTTCGTCGATGAAGACGAGGCGATGGATGCCGTGCGCAGCGGACGCAGCTACGCGGCGATCATCATCCCCTCCGACTTCAGCCGCGACTTCGTCAGCATCACGACCGGCGAGTTCACCCGGCCGGAGCTGAAGTACTACGTCAACGAGAAAGCCAGCGCGATCGCGCCGAAGATCACCGATGTCGGCGCGTCCACTCTCGACAACCAGATCAACAGCACCTTCGTCTCGACGGCCGCCGAGGCGGTCAGCGAGCAGCTGAAGGACGCGGGGCTGGATGCCGAAGGCCGCCTCACCGGCGCACGGGATTCCACCGTGGGGGCGCTCGACGAGGCGACGGGCAAGGTCTCTTCAGCTCGCGAGCGTCTCGCCGACCTGCAGATCGGGCTGATAGATGCCGCAAACGGCATAGACCGGGCATCGCGCTCTCTCGGCAAGGTCGACCGAACGCTCGCCGACGTGCAGACGGCCGTGGCGCAGGCGCAGCAGATCGCAGGAGAGGCGCAGCAGGAGCTGCTCGCCGTCACCGACAGCGTCACCTCTGCATACGTCTCGGGCTCGACGCTCATCGCCGATGCCGCCGCGAGGATGAACGGCTCGATCGCGACCCTGGCATCCGGTCTGCAGCAGGCGAACGCCGCCGTCGGCACCACCGCCGATGACTTGAACGCGGTGATCGAGTCCAACGCCGCCGCTCTCGACGAGCTGCAGGCCGCGCTCGAGCGCACCGATCCCGGATCGGCCGCCGCGCAGCGTCTGAGCGAGGCGATCTCCGGCCTACAGCAGCGCAACGCCGCCGACCAGCAGGTGCTGGCCGACCTCACGCAGCTGACCGACGACGTGTCGGGCACGATCACCGCCGTCACCGGTGCGGCCGACAGCGTCAACGGCGCCGTCGGTCAGGCCGCGACCTCGGCCACCGCCATCCGCGACGCCCTCACGCAGAGCGTGCCGCAGCTGAACCGGGCGATGTCACAGCTCACGGCGAGTGCCGACGCGTTCTCGTCGGCTCTCGGCGCCCAGCGCGCCCAGGTCGCTCAGGCGCAGAACCTGCTCGGCGGGCTGAAGACGCAGCTCGCCGGCGCCTCCGACGCCCTCGCCGCGTTCGACGGCAACCTGGCCACCGCCGAGACCGCGCTCGGCACGGTGCGCACCGACGTGCTGGCCCTCGGATCCGCCGAGATCTGGAACAGGCTCAGCGCGGTCAGCGGCCTCGAACCGGATGAGATCGCGCGATTCATGGCATCGCCCGTCGAGGTGAACACCAAGACGATGTTCCCCACCGCTGCCTACGGCTCGGCCATGGCTGCGTTGTTCACCAATCTCTCGCTCTGGATCGGCGCCTTCGTGCTGATGGTGATCATGCGCGTCGAGGTCGACAGAGAAGGCGTCGAGGGCATCACCGTCCGCCAGGCCTACATCGGCCGCTGGCTGCTGTTCGCCACGATCGCGGTGTTCCAGGCGGTGCTGGTGTGCGTCGGCAACCTCGTGATCGGGGTGCAGACCGCCAACCCGGTCGCCTATGTCGGCACCGGTGTGCTGATCGGACTCGCGTACCTCAGCATCATCTACGCCCTGTCGGTGTGCTTCGGCATCGTCGGCAAGGGCCTGTGCATCCTGCTGGTCATCGTGCAGATCCCCGGCGCCTCGGGGCTGTACCCGATCGAGATGATGCCCGACTTCTTCCGCGGGCTGTATCCGTTCCTGCCGTTCACGTACGGCATCGACGCCATGCGAGAGGCCATCAGCGGCTTCTACGGCGGCCACTGGTGGGGCTTCATGGGCATGCTGGCGATCTTCGTGGCGCTGGCGTGGGTGCTCGGGCTGTTCCTGCGGGGCCGCCTGGGCAACTTCACGCTGCTCTTCAACCGACGTCTGGCCGAGACCGAGCTGATGGTCAGCGAAGAGGTGCAGATCACCGGACGCCGTCGCACACCGGAGATCATCCGGGCGCTCACCGACGGCGACGGCTTCCGCGCCGACGTCGCGCAGCGCGCGCGGCGCTTCAGCGAGCACTACGCGACGCGCCTGCGCCTCACACTGCTCGTCGGCGCCGCGGGTGTGGTCGTGCTGGCCCTGTGCGGGTGGCTGATCCCGGGCGCCAAGGCGGTCGTGCTCGGTCTCGGCGCGCTCTGGTGCCTCCTGCTGATCGGCTTCGTCGTCGCGCTCGAGTACATCAGGCAGAGCATCGAGCAGGCTGCCGAGGTGAGCGAGATGCCGGATGCCGAGCTGCGCCGCGCCCTCGCCGTCGAGAACTCCGCCCAGCGCGATGTGCTCGCAGACCCGGATGCCGGCACGACCCCATTCGTGGGTCCCGCCGTGTCCGCCGATGCCGCCGCGGCAGGGACGTCTGCCGACGGTGACGCCGCGACGACGACGCGCACGGCGGTGCTCGAGCATCCGGATGCTCGAGCCGACGCCACGTCCGCGCAGCGGAGCGTCGACGAGACCGGCGCCGACGACGACACGATCGCCCTCGACGAGCTGTTCGCCGACGACGTGCCGCAGGCACGGGACGCCGATGACCGGGCCGATCTCGCTCGGCCCGCCGTCGAGCATCCGCAACAGGCGCCCGACGAGCGCGCCTCCGACGGACCCGACCAGTCTGACCAACCCCACCAGTCCGACCAACCCGATGAGACGGCCCAACCCCACCAGCCTGACCAACCCGACCGGCCGCACCAGAAGGAGGGCGAGAAGTGAGCAGCATCCTCGCCGTCATGCGGCACGACCTCCGACGGGCGATGAGCAGCGTGATGGCCGTCATCGTCCTCTTCGGGCTCGTCGTGATCCCTTCGCTGTTCACCTGGTTCAACGTGATCGCGAGCTGGAACCCGTTCGAGAACACCCGCAACCTCACCGTCGCGGTGGCGAACACCGACGACGGCTATCAGAGCGACCTCATGCCGCTGCGCATCAACGTCGGCGAGCAGGTCGTGTCGGCGCTGCGCGCCAACGACGACCTGAACTGGGTCATCACCTCGAAGCACGACGCGATCGACGGCACCCGGTCGGGCGAGTACTACGCGGCGATCGTGCTGCCCACGACCTTCAGCGCCGACATGATGACGTTCTACGCGAACGGCGCCGATCGCACGCACATCGACTACTACCTCAATGAGAAGAAGAACGCCCTCGCTCCGAAGATCACCGGTCAGGGCGCGAGCGAGGTCACGCAGAGCATCAACGAGGTGTTCACCGAGACGCTCAGCGAGGCCGGCATGAACATCATCACCTCGCTATCGGACTACCTCGACGACGCCGACACCCAGGCTGCGCTGTCCCGACTGCAGGCGCGGGTCGAATCGGCGGCCGCACAGCTGCGCGCCGGCGCCGCGACGGCTGACATGTTCACCTCGCTGCTCTCTTCGAGCAGGCCCCTGGTCGAGAGCGCTTCGGGTCTGGTCAGCTCCTCCGGCGACGCGCTGCGCGACGCCCGCGGTGCGCTCGGCGGCGGGACGGCCGCCGCCGCCTCGCTCGACGACGTGCTGTCGTCGACCACCGCATCGCTCGATGCCGCGCTGAAAGGCACGTCCGACAGCTACCAGTCGGTGTCGGACAGCATCGACCAGGTGTTCGAGACCATGGACACGCAGTCGGCGAGCGCGGCGCGCACGATCACCGCCCTGGCGGACCGAGTGCAGACTCAGGTCGATCAGCTGCAGAGCCTGCGCGACGGACTCGTGCGGGACGTGCGGCCGCTGCTGCCTGAGACCGCGCTCGACGCGTTCGACGCATCGGTGTCGGCCATCGACGCGGCCGTCGCGCGGCAGACGACGCTGCAGGAGCGCCTCGACGAGGCCGCGACGCAGATCACGATCGCCGGCACCGCGAGCCAGAGCACCCGCGCCGAGATCGAGCAGCTCACCGCTCAGGCGAAGGCCGCGGTCGACGACGCGCGCCGCTCGTACACCGACAGCCTGCGCCCGAAGCTCGACGCCCTCGCATCGACGCTCGCGCGCATCAGCACCGGCGTCGACACGATCGGCAGCGACCTGTCGAGCGCCGCCGGCTCGCTCACCGGCTCTTCGTCGACGGGTTCGGCGCTGTCCGACGCCGAGGCGCTCACCGCCGGCATCTCCGACTCGCTCACCGAGACCGCGGCCAGGTTCGACGA
>NZ_MJIR01000089.1:0-11268 GCF_001878835.1 Microbacterium sp. AR7-10
GACCGTCACGATCAGCAGGCGACGCGCCACCGCCCCCGGCCCGATCGGGATGTGTCCGAACGCGAGTCCACCGGCCAGGCTGCCGACCGAGAAGACCGCCAGCACGAGACCCGCCTCCAGGCCGCCATGGCCGAAGGTCGCGACCACGCCCACCTCGACGGCCGAGCAGGCGCCGATGAGCAGGAAGCCGATGACCGTGGCGAGCATCACCGGGGGCTTGAGCACCACGAGGCCGAACGCACGACGGCTGCGTGGGATGCGCACCCGCCCGACCTCGGGGGAGAGGATGAACCACGCGCCGCCCAGCACGAGGATGGCCGCGACCAGCAGCAGCCCCTGCACGGTGCCCACCTGCGTGGACACGACGGTGATGACCACGGGGGCGACGATCCAGATGATCTCCTGCAGCGACGCGTCGAGGGAAAAGAGGGGCGTGAGCTGGCCGGCGTTCACGAGCTTGGGGTAGATGGTGCGCACGGCGGACTGCACGGGGGGAGTGGACAGTCCGGCCAGCAGTGCGAACACCATGTAGCCGGGGAGGTTCAGCGGAAGCAGGGCGAGCCCCAGCACGGCCAGCACGCAGACGGCGAGGGTGAGGGAGAGCACCCGGCGCATGCCCCAGGCGCCCATCCAGCGGCTGGTGATGGGGCCGGCGACGGCCTGGCCGACGGAGGCCGCGGCGAGCACGATGCCCGCCGCACCGTACGATCCGGTCTGCTGCTCGACATGCAGCAGGATCGCGAGACTCATCATGCCGTTGGGGAAGCGCGCCACCAGCTGTGCGGCGATCATCCGCGCCACGCCGGGCGTGCGAAGAAGGTCCCGATATCCCGCCATCAGAAAAGGCTATCCGGCGCGCGCGCCGGCACGCGAGGCGGTGCAGCGGCGACACGCCGCGACACGCCGAGCGGGCTTCTCCACAGGAATTCGGATGTCGGTGGCGGGGCGTACCGTCCTGCCTGTGGACGGATCCGAAAGGGGGTCACGAGAGCCGCGTGAATCCGCGGTCCGGGCGGCTCGTCGAGCAGCCGGGGGCTGTGGAAGAAACGGTGGACAAGCTGTGTTGTACCTGGGGAGAACGGTGGAAAACTACACGGATGTAACTACTACACCTTGTGGTTGCTTCCAATGTCCGTCCCCATATGTAGTATTGAAGTCCCGGCGGGGGTCTGCCGGAGAAGCCACCTGGAACTGAGGGGAATCAGACATCACCATGTCGATCACGGTCTACACCAAGCCTTCCTGCGTGCAGTGCAACGCGACCTACCGCGCCCTCGACGCCAAGGGCATCGAGTACCAGATCACCGACCTCTCGGAAGACGCCTCGGCGCTCGAGCAGGTCAAGGCTCTCGGGTACATGCAGGCACCGGTCGTCGTCACCGACGACGGGCACTGGTCGGGCTTCCGGCCCGACAAGATCGACGAGCTCGCAGCCCGTCTCGCATAACGCCCTTCGTCGTCGCTCAGGAACCGGGGTGAACTGTGAGCATGGTCGCGACCGCGGTGCCGCTCCTGATCTACTTCTCGAGCGCGTCGGGAAACACCGCACGATTCATCGAGAAGCTCGGCCTTCCCGCCCGCCGCATCCCCCTGCACCGCACCGATGACCCGATCGTCATCGACGAGCCGTTCGTGCTCGTCACTCCGACGTACGGGGGCGGGCAGGGGCGCGGCGAGGAGAAGGGCGCCGTGCCCAAGCAGGTCATCCGGTTCCTCAACGACGAGCGCAACCGGCGCCACATCCGCGGGGTCATCTCCGCGGGAAACACGAATTTCGGTGAGTCGTTCTGCCTCGCCGGAGAGATCATCAGCCGCAAGTGCGACGTGCCCCACTTGTATCGCTTCGAGGTATTCGGCACACAGGACGACGTCGATCGCGTGAGCGACGGATTGGAACGATGGTGGAAGCGACAGTGACAGACGCAGTCGAGTTCAAGGTGAACCCCGCGTACGAAGGGCTCGACTATCACGCCCTCAACGCGATGCTCAACCTGTACGACGCGGACGGCAAGATCCAGTTCGACGCCGACAAGCGTGCTGCACGGGAGTACTTCCTGCAGCACGTCAACCAGAACACCGTGTTCTTCCATTCGCTCAAGGAGCGACTCGACTACCTCGTCGAGAAGCAGTACTACGAGGGCGCCGTCATCGAGCAGTACTCGTTCGACTTCGTCCAGAGGCTCAACGACCTCGCGTACTCGAAGAAGTTCCGCTTCGAGACGTTCCTCGGTGCGTTCAAGTACTACACGAGCTACACGCTGAAGACCTTCGACGGCAAGCGCTACCTCGAGCGCTTCGAAGACCGCGTCGTGATGACCGCGCTCGCGCTCGCCGAGGGCGACGAGCAGGTCGCCATCGACCTCGTCGAGGAGATCATCTCGGGTCGCTTCCAGCCCGCGACGCCCACCTTCCTCAATGCCGGCAAGGCGCAGCGCGGCGAGCTCGTCAGCTGCTTCCTGCTGCGTATCGAAGACAACATGGAGTCGATCGCCCGCGGCATCAACTCCTCGCTGCAGCTGTCGAAGCGCGGCGGCGGCGTCGCCCTGCTGCTGTCGAACATCCGCGAATCCGGCGCACCGATCAAGCAGATCGAGAACCAGTCATCCGGCATCATCCCCGTGATGAAGCTGCTCGAAGACAGCTTCAGCTACGCCAACCAGCTCGGAGCCCGTCAGGGCGCGGGTGCGGTGTACCTCAACGCGCACCACCCGGACATCATGCGCTTCCTCGACACCAAGCGTGAGAACGCCGACGAGAAGATCCGCATCAAGACGCTCTCGCTGGGTGTCGTCGTGCCCGACATCACGTTCGAGCTCGCGAAGAAGGGCGAGGACATGTACCTGTTCTCGCCGTACGACGTCGAGCGCGTGTACGGCGTGCCCTTCGGTGACATCTCGGTGAGCGAGAAGTACCACGAGATGGTCGATGACTCGCGCATCAAGAAGACGAAGATCAACGCGCGCGAGTTCTTCCAGACCCTCGCCGAGATCCAGTTCGAGTCGGGCTACCCGTACATCATGTTCGAGGACACGGTGAACAAGGCGAACCCGATCAAGGGCCGCATCAACATGTCGAACCTGTGCAGCGAGATCCTGCAGGTGAACACGCCGACCACGTACAACGACGACCTGTCGTACGACCAGATCGGCAAGGACATCTCGTGCAACCTCGGCTCGATGAACATCGCCCTGGCGATGGATGCCGATGACCTGGGCAAGACCGTCGAGACCGCCATCCGCGCGCTGACCGCCGTCAGCACGCAGAGCCACATCAACTCGGTGCGCTCGATCGAAGACGGCAACGACCGTTCGCACGCCATCGGCCTCGGCCAGATGAACCTGCACGGATACCTCGCCCGCGAGCGCGTCTTCTACGGTTCGGAAGAGGGCATCGACTTCACGAACATCTACTTCTACACCGTGCTGTTCCACGCGCTGAAGGCGTCGAACAAACTCGCCATCGAGCGCGGCGAGACCTTCGACGGCTTCGAGGACTCCACGTACGCGTCGGGTGAGTTCTTCGACAAGTACATCGACCAGGCCTGGGCGCCCGAGACCGACAAGGTCAAGGAGCTCTTCGCGGGCCACCGCATCCCGACGCAGCAGGACTGGATCGAGCTGCGCGAGAGCATCCAGAAGCACGGCATCTTCAACCAGAACCTGCAGGCGGTGCCGCCGACCGGATCGATCTCGTACATCAACAACTCCACGTCGTCGATCCACCCGATCGCCTCGAAGGTCGAGATCCGCAAGGAGGGCAAGCTCGGTCGCGTCTACTACCCGGCGCCGTTCATGACGAACGACAACCTGGAGTACTACCAGGACGCGTACGAGATCGGCTACGAGAAGGTCATCGACACCTACGCCGCCGCCACCCAGCACGTCGACCAGGGCCTGTCGCTGACGCTGTTCTTCAAGGACACCGCCACCACCCGCGACATCAACAAGGCGCAGATCTACGCATGGCGCAAGGGGATCAAGACGATCTACTACATCCGTCTGCGTCAGCTCGCCCTCGAGGGCACTGAGCTCGACACCTGCGTCTCCTGCACGCTGTGACGGTCTGAGATCATGACCATGGAACCGGGCCGCAAGACGTCGCCGATTGTCGGCGTCGTCTACGCGGCCCGGCTCTACGGCTCGGGTGAGTTTCGATACGTCGGGATCACCTCGCGCACCGTCGAATTCCGTCGTCGCCAGCACATCAAGGCGGCGCGAGGCGGCAGGAAGACACCGTTCTACGACTGGCTGCGAAAGATGGAGTCCGACGAGGACATCTACTTTCAACCTGTCGAACTCATCACAAACGGTTCGTTGGAAGACCTGGGCGAGGCAGAGCAACGGTGGATCGCGAAGCTCCGTCGCAAAGGTCACCGGCTGCTCAATCTCACTGAAGGCGGGCTTGGTCCACGGGGATACGTGTGGACCGAGGAGCAGCGCCGGGCTGCCGGTGAGAGATCGCGCGGGCGCAAGCGGGAGAACGTTCCGACCGGGCCCGATCACCCCAGTTGGGGCACCACGCGTTCGGACGAGCTGAAGGAGCATTGGTCGCGTACCCGGAAAGGCATGAACTCCGGGGCAGCCAACCCCAACTTCGGCAAGTTCGGCCCGGCGCATCCCAGCTATGGGCTCCGGATGTCGGACGAGGCGCGGCTCGAGCTGTCCGAGATGCGGCGCGGTGAGAACAACCCCAACTACGGCAAATCGGCCAGCGTCGAGACGCGGGCCAAGATGTCCGCGGTGAGGAAAGGACGGGCGATGCCATCGAGCCGGCGCAGCGCGCATACCCGTCACCACACAAACAAGGGCGTGTTCAAGGACACGTGCCAGCACTGCATCGATGACATCCATGCAATCCACTCCGAGAAGAACAAGGAAGAAGAATGACTCCGTCTCCGAAGCTCACGCTGATCGACCACGTGCAGGCGATCAACTGGAACCGCATCGAGGATGAGAAGGACCTCGAGGTGTGGAACCGCCTCGTGAACAACTTCTGGCTTCCCGAGAAGGTGCCGCTGTCGAACGATGTGCAGTCGTGGAACACGCTCACTCCCGACGAGCAGCTGATGACCATGCGCGTGTTCACGGGGCTGACCCTGCTCGACACGATCCAGGGCACCGTGGGCGCCGTGTCGCTGATCCCCGACGCGATCACCCCGCACGAGGAGGCGGTGTACACGAACATCGCATTCATGGAGTCGGTGCACGCGAAGAGCTACTCGTCGATCTTCTCGACCCTGTGCTCGACGAAGGAGATCGACGAGGCGTTCCGCTGGTCGGTCGAGAACCAGAACCTGCAGAAGAAGGCGCAGATCATCGTCGACTACTACCGTGGCGACGACCCGCTCAAGCGCAAGGTGGCTTCCACTCTGCTCGAGTCGTTCCTGTTCTACTCGGGCTTCTACCTGCCGATCTACTGGTCGTCGAAGGCGAAGCTGACGAACACCGCCGACCTCATCCGCCTCATCATCCGCGATGAGGCCGTGCACGGGTACTACATCGGCTACAAGTTCCAGAAGGGTCTCGAGAACGAGACCGAAGAGCGTCGCCAGGAGCTGAAGGACTACACCTTCAACCTGCTGTTCGAGCTCTACGAGAACGAGGTGCAGTACACGCAGGATCTCTACGACGGCGTCGGCCTCACCGAGGACGTCAAGAAGTTCCTGCACTACAACGCGAACAAGGCGCTGATGAACCTCGGGTACGAGCCGATGTTCCCCTCGACGGTCACCAACGTGAACCCGGCGATCCTCTCGGCCCTCTCACCGAACGCCGACGAGAACCACGACTTCTTCAGTGGGTCGGGCTCGTCGTACGTGATCGGCAAGGCCGAGGCCACCGAGGACGACGACTGGGACTTCTAGAGTCCACGTTCTAGACAGACTCTGACAAGAGTCGACCGGGAGGCCCGGATCTGCAGGTTTCTGCAGATCCGGGCCTCTTTTCGGGCCTCCTTCCGAAGAACAGAGGAGGACGGATATGAACGTCAGTAGTCGTTGGGTATGGCACGCGGGTGGCACGCCCGCACCTTCCAGGAGAGAGCGGGGTGGTCCGTCGACCGAAATTCGGTCCCGGCGTGCCACCGACCTCGTGCCACAGCGTGCCAGAGGACGCCTCGCAACCCGCGAGAAAAGCCTGATAGGGAGCCACTTTTGGGGGGTCATGGCCTCTAGTGGCACGCAGTGGCACGACGGTTCGCGTGAGTCCGCTCAAGACCAGCGGAGGACACGATGAGCGCCACCAAGACCCGGGAGCCAGCAGCAGTCAGGCGTGAGAGCTGGGGGAGCCTTCGCAAGCTCCCCTCCGGCCGGTGGCAGGCCCGATACCCCGCGCCCGACGGTGAGATGTATACCGCCCGGACAGAAGACGACAAGCCGCTGACGTTCCTGACGAAGACCGACGCCCGCGCGTGGCTCGCAGGCGTTCACACGACGATTGCCCGTCAGCAGTGGGAGCCGCCCTCGGTGGTTGCCGCTCGCCGCCGTGCGACAGCGGAAGCAGAGAAGGCGCGGTCCATCGGATTCTCCGAGTACGCGGAACGGTGGGTGGCCTTCATCCGTACGGAGCCGAACCGTAGCGGCAGGAAACGTGCCATCGCGACCGTCCGCTCTTACAAGAGCAAGGTCGACGGGTACCTTGTCCCGGAGTTCGAGGACACCCCGATCCGGGAGATCGACGAGGCGCGTATCCGGCAGATGACCGATCGCCTCGACGCGATCCCCTCGCCGCTGAACCCGAAGTCGAAGTTCAACGGCATCACGCGGCCGGTGCTGATCGTCCTCATGATGATCCTCCGCCAGGCAGCCCGAGACGGGATCATCCCCGCTGCGCCGAACATCTCGATCCCGAAGCAGGAGGCTGTGCGGCACGACGCCGACCACGATGAGGACGAAGACGTTGCAAGCCCCGAGCAGGTCGAGGCCTTGTATGAAGCAACCCCGGAGCACTGGGCGATCATGGTGCTCTTCGCCGCGTGGTGCCAACTGCGCCGCGGGGAGTGCCTGGGCTTGCAGCGCAGGGACATAGAGTGGCACGACGACGCCACCGCGACTTTGCATGTGCGCCGGCAACTGAACGCGAACACCGGCGACTATGACGAGAGGCTGAAGAGCGACGCGGGCAGACGGACTCTCAGCATCCCGAAGCTCATGATCGGCCGCCTCAAGGATCACCTGCGGGACTACGTCGCGGCGGAGGCCAAAGCGCCGCTGATCCCTACGAACGTCCGTGGCAGCGTTCCTCTGTCGAACACCCGATGGGGCTACGTGTGGGCTGATGCTCGAGACGGTGTCGCTGACCTCCGGCCGCGATTCCGGTTCCATGATCTCCGTCACACGGGCCTGACGATCTTCGCCCAGGAGGGCGCAACGCTCGCAGAGCTGATGCGGCGAGGCGGCCACGCCGACATCCGAGTCGTTCTCCGCTACCAGCACGCCACGATGGCCCGCGATCGTGAGCTCGCGGACCGTATGAGCGATCGCGTCCAGGAGCGGATCAACGCGGCCAGGAAGGCATGAGAGTCGCCGTGGGACAGCCATGGACACCTATCAGGAGAAGGAGTTCATCAACAAGGGAGGCACCGCCATGGCCGTTCACGATCGTTCACAGCCCCCAGCGCTCAAGCTGATCTCGCTGGCCGTCGCCGCCGACACCTATGGAGTGTCGATCAAGACGCTGCGCCGCCGCATCTCGGACGGCACCGTGCACGGCTACCGCGTCGGCCGGCTGATCCGCGTCGACCCGGACGAACTCCGCGAGAAGCTGCTCATCGAGATCCCCTCAGCGAAGTAAGCGCAAAACCAAAAGTGTGGGTGGGCCTGAAGAGGCCCGCCCACACTTTCTTGCGGTTCACCGTCAGCTCAGACCGGCAACGGCTCGTCGCGCAGGAACGCCGCTTCCGCTTCCGCGCGGCGGGTGACGTCTTCGACGACGAAGTCCACGAAGTCCTCGTCACGGTCAGTGATTGGAGTCTCTTCACTCGCCGGGATCGGATCTTCGCCGGGCCAGACGGTTTGCCGTGAGGGGCGGTCGCGGTCGAGGCGGGTGCCGGCGATCTGTACCCATTCGCGTAGCCGGGTCCGGGCGGCGGCGAAGTCGGTCATGAACGAGATGGCTCCGGCGGCGTCCTGCTCTGGGTCGTAGCAGCCCAGCCACCGGGTGTAGAGAGCGGAGAGCTCCCACACGAGTTCCGGGTGGCGGTGCCACATGGGAGGGACGATCTGCGCGGGGAGGGCGAACTCGTGCCGGAGCCAGTTCACCCATTCGTTGAGGTCGAGCCATTCGTGCTCGGCGTCGTCGGAGGACAGGGTGCGCCAGTTGATCGGGCGAGGCACGGGCGGGAGGTCATCGCTCCCGCCCGTGCCTGCCCGTGGGCCGCCGTCCCGTCTCTCGCCTTCGTCGAGCTCGTCGTCCTCGATGTCTGGTTCGTCGGACTCGGGTTCGAAGTCCACGTCCGGGTCGCCCGGTTCGGGGTTCTGAGTCGGGTCGTTGTCGGCCACGTCACTGTCCTCCGGTGGGGTTATCGGCCGACGGCTTCCATCGCGGGCGCTTCGGCCTCTCGCGCGGTGGTGGGGGTGGGTGAGCCGAGCTGTGCTGCTCGGTCGGGTTCCTCACGCTCGGCCTCGCGCCCGACTTCGCGGTCCGCCTGGCGGTCGGCTTCGCGTTCGGCCTGACGCTCAGCGGCGGGCCGGCGGTCGATCGTGAAGTCCGTGATATTGGGGTCGGGGGCGATGCGCTTGGCGACGAACTGCTCATCGGTGCGCTCCTCACCGTTGACGTCGCGTGTGTGCTCGCGGGTGTAGCCCTGCGCGACGATGTCGTCGCCCTTGACGTAACGGTCGGCGGACATCTCGGCGGACTTCCCGAACTGGATCAGGTCGTGGTAGGTCGGGTCGAGCTTGCGGAAGGACCCGTCCTGCTGGGGCTCGTAGTGGTTGATGCCGACGCGGGCGTAGAAGCGCGCCTGCCCGGACTCGGAGAAGGTGAGGCGGGGGTCGGCGGAGATGAAGCCGTTGATCGCCTGCGAGGTCTTGATCGCCATGAGAACTGAGGTCCTTCCTGATAACAACGAAACTGTCTGGTGTCCCCGCGGTTGAGCGGGAGACACCAGACAGGTGCGCAGGTCAGACCCCAGACAACGGACAGCACCCGTATCAGGACGTGTGCAGGAGCGCCTCGATCTCCTTCCGGTCTGTCTTCAGCTGCGCGGCGTCCTTGCGGGCAGGCCAGGCGCGCAGGTCGGTGATGATGGGGCGGGCGGTGCGGAGCATCACCACTCCGATCCCGAACGGCAGCGTGCGGATCACGTCCGGAGGCATGATCGCCACCCGGCGGATCGAGCGTTGAGCGGAGCGGTGTCCCTGCTCGCCGATGGTGACGGAGTCGGTGATCTCGTCCCTTTCCCCGATCAGCGCCGACAGGTCCTGCAAGTCTCGCGAGTTCGATGCACCGCCGAGGATGACTTTCACGATCGATGCGTCCCACAGCGCGTTGGCATTGTTCTCGCCCCATTTCTCCCGCGCCTGCGCGAGGGACTGCAGCACCGGCAGGGTCGTGATCCCCGTGCCTCCGCCTTCGGCCATCAGCGTGGGAAGCGACGGCAACGGAGCGAGGTTGCCGATCTCATCCAGGGCGAGAAGCATCGGCGGGTCCAACCGTGTGCCCGGTGAGGTGGCGGCGATCTTCCGGGCGGTCTCCACGAGGTCTTCGATGAACGCGGCCACCAGCGCCGAGGACGCCCCCGCCCCCGCACCGGTGGCGAGCAGGTAGAGGGTACCGCGGTCCCGGATGAACGTCTCCGGGTCGAACCAGTCCCGCGGGCCCGGCGTCACCGCCGCCAGCACTCGAGGGTCGGCGAACGCGCTGAACGCGAGCGAGACGCCCTGCCAGATCGAGTCGCGCGTCTTGGGGTCTGATTGCAGCATCGCATCCAGCGAGTCCGCCCAACCGGCCGCCGCCTGGGGGTTGGATTGCAGGACCCGCACCGCGTCCGCGGCGGCGGCCGGGTTCAACGCCCACTGGTACAGGGTGGCGGCGTCCCGCCCGTCGAGGGCCGCGGCGTGGAGGAGCCCCTGGATGGCGGCGGCGGTCTTCCCCTGCCAGAAGTCACCGCCAGACACGGACCCGAAGTTCGTGGCTGTGGCGAGGCCGGTGGCGCGGATCATCGCTGTCAGCGGGTCCTCGCATCCGCGGACCGGCGACCACTTCATGCCCGCGGGGAGTCCTTCGGCGAGATGCTGCGGGTCGAACACCGCGACCGGTCCGACACGCTGTCGGGCCTTCAGCGTCGCGGTGAGGTTGTCGGGCCGAGTGGAGGTGGTGATGACGGCACCGGGGGCATCGAGAATCGCGTTGATGACGACGTGCAGCCCTTTGCCCGACCGGGGCGGCCCAATCAGCAGGATGGAGTCCTCCACGGTCGCCCACACCTCCTGCCCTTTCGGCCGGCCGAGGAGGTAGCCGACGTCCTCGGGGGACGGGTCTTCCAGCGAGGGTCGGAACGTGCCCGCCCGTTTCGTGAGAGCCTTCGTCCCTGCGGCTTTGGCGACATCGCGCGCAGTGGCGATTCCTTGGAGCAGGCGCGGATCCTGCGCACGGGTCTCCTTCGCGCGCGCGATGACCCGCCACACCCACCACGTGATGGCCCCGAGGATCGCGACTGCCACGGCGAGGATCAGCCAGTACACAACCGGGCTCAGACCCGGCGCGCCGATCGCCTCTCCCGGGGCCGCCGGGGTGAGCAGCACACCCAGCCCCGTGGAGGGCCCGCCGGTGGGTTGCGGGAGCCCGGTGAGGAACGCCGCGGCACTGCCGGCGGCGCGGAGCAGCCCGGCGAGGACGGCGAACCCCGCCAGGGCCGCAAGGCCCAGGTTTGCGAGGACCTGGGAGGGCTGGTGCGGGTTCATCCCAGGCCTCCGACGATATGGGTCGTGCCGGAGATCCGCCCGAACAGCAGCACCTCACTGCCGTCGCCGGGCAGCTCACGATCTTCGATCACGTGCCGCACACGTCCGTCGCCGTCGGACGATGAATGGCGGATGATCACCGCGAGGGCGATATCTTCACCGGGGACGAAGCCTTCCCCGGACGCCTCGAACAGCAACGGCAGCCCGGGGGCTGTCTCTTATACACATCTAAAAAAAAAAAAAAAAAAAAAAAAAAAAAAAAAAAAGAAGAAAGAAAATAGGAAACACATAAAAACAAAAAAGAGAAGAAGATACATAAAGCTACAAAAAACAGATAAGAATAAGTGACATATTACATCAAAGTT
>NZ_MJIR01000090.1:0-19705 GCF_001878835.1 Microbacterium sp. AR7-10
GGACGCCCGGCCCGGACGGGCGCGATCGACGCCCTCGCGCACAGCACGGGCGGCACGGGGTCGCGCGGCGCCGCCGCCTCGCCGATCACCGCGGCCACCGCACGACGAGCGAGTTCGTCGAAGTCCTGCCGAACGGTGGTCAGCGGCGGCCAGTAGTGCTCTGCATCCGGCACGTCGTCGAAGCCCACCACGCTCACGTCGCGCGGCACGTCGAGCCCGGCTTCGCGCAGGCCGGTGATCAGGCCGAGGGCCATCTGGTCGTTCGCGCTGAAGACGGCCGTCACGCCGAGCTCGCGCACCGCCGCCGCGGCCGCGCGTCCGGAGGCGGCGGACCAGTCCCCCACGATCACCGGCCCGTCCGGCATTCCGCGGGCGGCGAGCTCCTGTGCGTAGCCCTCGGCCCGCGACTCGGCCTCGAGCCAGTCCGCAGGACCGGCCAGGTGCGCGATGCGCGTGTGGCCCGCATCGGCGAGTGCGGCGACGGCGAGACGCGCGCCGGCCGCCTGGTCGACCGAGAGCCCTCGGATGCCTCGCCCCGAGGCGTGCAGCGTGACGATCGGCACGCCGATCTGCAGGGCATCCAGCGCGTCCAGCGTCCGCGCGTGCGGGGCGACGACGACGATGCCCTCGACGCCCTGCGACACGAGGTGCTGCACCGCGGCGACCACCGCGGCCGCGTCACCGGCATCCGCGAAGGCCGCACTGACCCAGTACCCGGCACCGCGAGCCCTCGCCTCGATCGCCGCCAGGCTGCGTGACGGGCCGTACTGCAGCGCGTCGGATGCCAGCACGCCGAGTGTGCGCGAGCGCCGGGTGCCGAGTGCCCTGGCCGCATTGTTGACGCGATAGCCGAGCTCGGCCATCGCGGCGAGCACGCGCTCGCGGGTGTCTGCGGCGACCTCCGGATGCTCGTTGAGCACCCGCGACACCGTCTGGCGGGAGACACCGGCACGAGCCGCGACCTCGCGGACGCCGACCGGACGCCTGCCCATCGCATCCACGTCGCTCACCGTCCCGAGTGTACGGCTCGGCCGGCGAACTCCTCCCCCGAACGGATGTCGGCACGGTGGACGGATGCCGGCGCGGATCTCCCGATTCTGCCGACAACCGTCCGTTGCGCCGACATCCGCCCCAGAGGGCGACCCTCGCGGCTCAGATCTCTCATTCCTTCTTGCGGATCACCGCGCGCTGCAGCAGGACGAAGACGAGCAGGATGCCGCCGGTGATGATCGTGGTCATCTCGGGCGGGATGCCGCCGTCGCGGGTGATCAGCACGGTCATCAGTCCGAGCACGAGCGCACCGACCACTGAGCCGAGCACGTATCCGTACGCGCCGGTGAGCACCGTGCCGCCGATGACGGCTGCGGCGATCGCGTCGAGCTCCCACCCGATGCCGGTGATGTTCTGAGCCGTGCCCAGGCGCGCCGTGTAGAGCACGGCAGCGACGCCGGCGAGCGTGCCGCTGATCACGTACACCAGAACCTTGCTGCGGTGCACGGGCAGGCCCATCAGCAGCGCGGAGCTCTCGGATCCTCCGATCGCGTACACGGTGCGACCGGTCCGGGTGCGGTGCAGCACGAAGAACGCGGCGGCGACCACGACGACGGCGACGATCACCGCGGGCGTGATGGTGAGGTCGTTGACCTTCGGGCCGTCGATGACCTTGATCTTCTCGCCGATCCAGCGGATCGGGGAGTCCTCGGCGAGGCGCTGAGGCTTCGTGCTCAGCAGGGATGCCAGGCCGCGGCCGAGGAACATCATCGCGAGCGTCGCGATGAACGGCTGCACGTTGAAGTACCTGATGAGCAGTCCCGAGCACAGCCCGAATGCCGAGCCCATGGCGATCATGGCCACCACCACGAGCAGCGGAGGCCACCCGGCACCGGCGAGCATGACGCCGGCGACCGACGAGAACGCGATGATCGACCCGACCGACAGGTCGATGCCGCCGGTGAGGATCACGAAGGTCAGCGCGACGGCCAGCACGATCAGGTGCGCGTTGTTGATGAGCAGGT
This sequence comes from Microbacterium sp. AR7-10, assembly GCF_001878835.1. Lineage (NCBI taxonomy): Bacteria > Bacillati > Actinomycetota > Actinomycetes > Micrococcales > Microbacteriaceae > Microbacterium > Microbacterium sp. AR7-10. The sequence continues at coordinate 2,016 of NZ_MJIR01000090.1, forward strand.
TCGACAGGGTGCTCGCCTGCACGATGCGCCCGTAGGCGATCTCGCCGTAGACGATCATGGCGACGAAGATGACGACCGAGGCGATGGTCGGCAGGATCGACGGGTTCGCGGTGATCGTGCGGCCCACGCGCGCGGCGAGGCTCGCGCGGGCGGGCGCGGCGGGTGTCGCGGTCATGGTGTTCATGCCGCCACCTCCTTCATCTCGGACGTCTCGGCGCTCGGAGGGGAGGCCGGGGTGCGACCGCGCCGGAACCAGGCGCGCACGCGCTCGGACTGCAGCAGGCAGATGACGATGATCACCGTCGCCTTGAAGGCGGGGGTCGCCGACGACGAGACGCCGAGGAAGAGCACCGTCTTGTCGAGCGTGGCGATGAGCAGGGCGCCCACGAACGCCCCCGACAGCGAGAACTTCCCGCCCATCAGGGAGGCGCCGCCGATGACGACGGCGAGGATGGCGTCGAGCTCGAGCTGGTAGCCGGTCCGCGAGATGTCGACGGTCATCACACTTCCCACCGACATCACGCCGGCGATGCCGGCGAGGACGCCGCTGAGGATGTACGCGGTCAGCAGCAGGCCCTTCGGCTTGATGCCCGCCATGCGGCTGGCTCGGGGGTTGATGCCGATCGCCTCGATCATCAGTCCCAGGGCGCTGCGGCGCACCACCCAGGCGACGGCGATCACGATCGCGACGGCGAGCAGGAACACGACGGGGATGCCGACGACGTAGCCGTTGGCGATCCAGCGGTAGGTGTCGTTGCTGGCCGCGGTGTTCTGGCCGCCGGTGATGACCTTCGCGATTCCGCGCCCGGCGAGCATCAGCACGAGTGTGGCGATGAACGGCTGCAGCCCGACGTAGGCGACGAGCACGCCGTTCACGGCACCCAGCAGCGCGGTGATCGCCAGCGACAGCCCGACCGCCGCCAGGGCGGAGCCGGCCGAGGTGCCGTCGGTGCTGCGCAGGAACTCCATCGACACGGCCCCGGCGACCGCCATGAGCGAGCCGACCGACAGGTCGATGCCCGCCGTGGCGATCACGAGCGACATGCCGATGGCGATCATCATGATCGGCGCGGCCTGGCGCAGGATGTCGATCACGTTGCCCACGAGGTGGCCGTTGTTCGGGTTGACGGTCAGGGCGAGATAGCCGGGATCCTTCAGCACGTTCAGCAGCAGCAGCGCGACGATCGCGATGATGCCCCAGAAGAACGGCTTGTGGATCAGGTCTCGCCAGACGGTGGTCGCGTTCTTCATCGCGCCCCCTCCTCTGCGGTCGATGCGGGGATGCTGTCGGGCAGGGCGCCCTCGGCCTCGTCGAGTGTGGCAGCCGCGACGTCGGTTCCGTGCGCGGCGATGACGTCCACGATCTGCTGGGCGTTGACCTCGGGGCCGTTCTGGATCTCCCCGATCTTCTCGTGGTCCTTCAGCACGACGATGCGCTCGGAGAGGCGGACGACCTCCTCCAGCTCCGACGAGACGAACACGACCGCCACCCCGTCCTCCGCGAGAGCGGCGACGGCCTCCTGGATCTCGGCTTTCGCGCCCACGTCGATTCCGCGGGTCGGCTCGTCGAGGATCAGCAGCTCCGGCTTGGTGGCGAGCCACCGCCCGAGCAGCACCTTCTGCTGGTTGCCGCCGGAGAGGTTCTTGATCATGCGGTTCGGATCTGCGGGACGCACGTTCAGCTCGGCGATGTACTTCTCGACGATGGCATCCTGCTCCTTCCGCGGCAGCGGTCGAGCCCACCCGCGCTCGGCCTGCACGGCCAGGATGATGTTCTCGCGCACGGTGAGGTCGCCGATGATTCCCTCGTCGCGCCGGTTCTCGGTCGAGAACGCGATGCGCGCGTCGAGTCCGTCCGCGGGCGAGCGGAGCTCGATGTCGCGACCGTGCAGCTGGATGGCGCCCTGGTCGGCCCGGTCGGCGCCGTAGAGCAGGCGGGCGAGTTCGGTGCGACCCGAGCCGAGCAGGCCGGCGAAGCCGACCACCTCACCGGGGCGGATGTCGAGGTCGGTCGGCTCGACGGAGCCGCGGCGGGCGATGCCGGATGCCGACAGCAGCGGCTTCTCGTCGGCATGGCGCGCTTCGGTGCGGCGGTTGCCGCCGAGCGATGTGAGCGCGTCGAGGTCCTTGCCGATCATCTTCGAGATCAGCGCGTGGCGGTTCAGGTCGCGCGTGAGGTACTCGCCCTCGTACCGTCCGTTGCGCAGCACCGTGAGGCGGTCGCTGATGGCGTAGATCTGGTCGAGGAAGTGCGACACGAAGAGGATCGCGACTCCCTGATCGCGCAGCGTGCGCATCACGGTGAACAGGCCCTCGACCTCGGCCGCGTCGAGGCTGGAGGTCGGCTCGTCGAGGATGAGCACCTTGGCCTTGACCGCCATCGCACGACTGATCGCGACGAGCTGCTGCACGGCGATCGAGAGGGTGGAGAGCGGCTTGTGGGTGTCGAGGTGCGACAGTCCCAGCCTGCCGAGCGCCTCGGTGGCCGCGCGATGCGTCGCGCGCCAGTCCACTCCGAACGGCCCGCGGATCTCGTGGCCGAGCATGACGTTCTCGCCGATGCTGAGGTTGGGCGCCAGGTTCACCTCCTGGTACACCGTCGAGATCCCCGCGCTCTGCGCGTCGCCGGTGCCGCTGAACTGCCGTTCCTGGCCTGCGACCACGATCGAGCCGGAGTCGATCCGGTAGACGCCGGTGAGCGCCTTGATGAGGGTGGACTTGCCGGCGCCGTTCTCGCCCATCAGGGCGTGCACCTCGCCGGGGAAGAGCCGGAACTCGACGTCGTCCAGGGCTTTCACACCCGGGAACTCGATCGAGATGCCGCGCATCTGCACGATGGGCAGTTCTTCGGTCATCGCTGTCTCTCAGTCTGTGGTGACGGATGCCGGGTGGCGCGCTGCGCGCCACCCGGCTCTCCGATCAGTACTTGCGGTCGGCGAGCACGGCCTTGGCCGCGTCGGCCGAGTCGAAGGCCTCGCTGGGGACGATGATGTACGAGTCCACGTCCTCGCCGTCGAGTGCCTTCTTCACGACGTCCAGAGCGGTCTCGCCGAAGAGCGGGTTGTACTCGTGCACGTAGCTGAGCTTTCCGTCTGCGAGCGCCTGGATGGCGTTCTTGGTGCCGTCGATCGTGGCGATCTTGATGTCCTGACCGACGACGAGGCCCGCCTCCTCAGCGGCCTGTGCGGCGCCGAGGCCCATCTCGTCGTTCTGCGCGAAGACGAACTGGATGTCGTTGCCGTTGGCCTTGAGCATCGTCTCGAGCACGCTCTTGCCCTCTTCGGTCGACCAGTTCGCGGTCTGCGCGTCGACCTTGTTCAGCGCGGAGTCGCCGAGGCCCTCTTCGAAGCCCTCGTTGCGCTCGTTGACCACGCCGACACCGGCCGGGCCCTCGAGGACGACGTAGTTTCCGCCGTCGGGGAAGGCCGAGGCAGCCCACTCGCCGACCTCCTTGGCGACCTCGACGTTGTCGGGCGCGATGCGGGTGACGTACAGGCTGTCGTCCTCGGGCTCGATGCCGCGGTCGAGCAGGATGACCGGGATCTCGGCCTCCTGCGCCAGCTTGAGCGAGTCCTCCCAGCCCGTGGCCTCGGTGGCCGAGAGCAGGATGACGTCGACGCCCTGGTCGACGAAAGCGGTGAAGCTGTCGATCTGCGACTTCTGATCGAGGTTGGCTGCGGGCGCGTAGCTGAGCTTGTAGCCGGCATCCTCGGTGAACGTGTCCTTGATGTTCTGCTCGTTCGCCTGACGCCAGCCGCCCTCGGGGCCGACCGCCACGAAGCCGACCTCCACGAGGTCGCCCGATGCGCCTGCGTCGGACGTGCCGTTCTCGTCGGCGCCGCCGCAGGCGGTCAGGCCGAGCGCGAGCGCACCGACGGCCGCAAAGCCGAGTACCGCGCGGATGTGCTTCTTTGCAGACATAGTTCTCCTCCTTGAGAGACCGGGGCGCTGCCCGGAGGGTGGGCCGTGCGGCCCTCGGGTGATTGCGGGATGCGTTGCGTCCTGCGTCTGGATGTTACCGGGAACATTCGCGGCGGCACAAGCGTGTTGCATAACGTTCGCGACTCGACGACGGACTCTCGACGCCGCGCGTGTGCGCCATCGTGAGGCGCGCGTCTGCGCGAGCCGCGGCGGCTCAGTCGGCGTCGCCGGCGGATTCCGCGGCGATCATCTCCACGATCGTGTCGACGGTGACCCCGGGCCCGTTGCTGAGCTCGCCGATCTTCTCGCGGTCCTTCAGCACGACGATCCTGTCGCTGAGCCGCACGACCTCCTGCAGCTCGGACGAGATGAAGATCACGGCGACACCCTGCCCGGCCAGAGCGCTGATGCTGCGCTGGATCTGGAGTTTCGCGGCGATGTCGATGCCGCGCGTGGGCTCGTCGAGGATGAGCACGTGCGGACGAACAGCCAGCGCCCTGGCGAGCAGCACCTTCTGCTGCGTCCCGCCGGACAGCTGCTCGACCGGGCGGGCGAGATCGGCCGCACGCAGATTCAGCACCTCGACGTAGATGTCCAGCAGCACCCGCTGCTCGGCCTGCGGGATGGGGCGCGTCCACCCGCGCAGCGCCTGCAGCGAGAGCAGGATGTTCTCGCGTGCGGTGAGCCCGGCGACGATGCCGTCGGTGCGCCGGTTCTCGCTCGAGGCCGCGACACGGCGGCGCAGGGCCGCCGAGGGGCTGTGCAGCCGCACCCGCTCGCCGTCGACCCACAGCTCACCCGAGTCCGAGCGCAGCGCGCCCGCCATGAGCGCACCGAGCTCGGTGCGTCCGGCACCGCGAAGTCCGGCGAACCCCACGATCTCGCCTCGATGCACCTCGATGTCCGTCGGGCGAAGCTCGCCTCTGCGCCCCAGAGCGTCGGCGCGAAACGCCGGCTCTCCCTCCGACACGTAGTGATGCGCCTTGCGTTCGGACCCCAGCGCCCGCAGCCCCTCGATGTCCTTGCCGAGCATCTGCGAGATGACCTCGGCCCGCTCGAGCTGCCGCGTGAGCGTCTCGGCCACCTTGCGGCCGCCGCGCAGCACGCTCATGCGGTCGCTGATGGCGAAGGCCTGCTCGAGGAAGTGCGACACGAACAGGATGGCGACACCGCGGTCGCGCAGTCCGCGAATCACCCGCATCAGCGCGGCAACCTCGCCGCGATCGAGGCTGGAGGTCGGCTCGTCGAGCACCAGCACTCGCGGCTCGTCGACCACGGAGCGCGCGAGGGCGACGAGCTGCTTCTGGGCGGGCGAGAGGAACGCGAGCGGTGTGCGCGGGTCGAGGTCGTCGACGCCGAGCCGAGCAAGCGCCTGCGCGGCATCGGCTCTGTTGCGTCGCCAGTCGATACCCCAGCGCCCGCGACGTTCGCGCCCGAGCATCACCGCCTCGGTGACCGTGAGGTTGGGACTCAGCTGCATGTCCTGGAACACCGTCGCGATCCCGGCCGCCCTGCTGTCGCCGACACCGCCGAACGAGCGCTCCTCGCCGTCCACGAGCACCGTTCCCGACGTCGGACGGCGGGTTCCGGTGATCACGCCGATGAGCGTCGACTTGCCTGCGCCATTCTCGCCCATCACCGCATGCACCTCGCCGGGGAAGAGGCGGAAGTCCAGAGCATCCAGTGCCCGCACGCCCGGCAGCTCGACCGTGATCCCCCGCAGCTCGATCACGGGAGCGGCGGCCGCGCCGCTCATCGTGACTCCCGCGGCTTGGCGGTCGAATCTCGCACCACGAGCTCGGTCGGGATGCGCGTGAACGACGGCAGCTCGCGCTGCTCGATCGCCGCACGCAGCATCTCGACGACGGCCCCGCCCAGTGCGTGGAAATCCTGTCGCACGGTCGTGAGCGGGGGGAGGAAGTGCCGCGAGAGCGGCACGTCGTCGAATCCGACGACGCTGATCTCGCCCGGCACGTCGAAGCCCCGCTCGTGCAGCCCGTGGATGAGGCCGATCGCGGTGTCGTCGTTGGCCGCGAAGATGGCGGTCGCCTCAGGAAGTCGCTGCAGTCCCATCGCGAAGTCGTAAGCGAAATCGGCGCTCCAGTCGCCGACCACGATCGGCCGCTCCCGGATGCCCCACGACTTCGCCCTGGTGTGGAACGCCCGCTCCCGCGCCCTGGCGTCCAGCCAGTCGAGCGGGCCGGAGATGTGCAGGATGTCGCGGTGGCCGAGGGAGACGAGGTGGTCGACCACGAGGGTCGCACCCGCGTGCTGGTCGATGGAGACGGTGAGGAAGGTCGGATCGGGGTCGGCCTTGACCACCAGCAGCGGCACGCTCATCGTCACGCGGCGCAGCGCCGCCACCGACGACGACCGCGGCGCGACGACGCAGATCGCATCGACGCCCTGCGTGGTGAGGCTGTCGACCGCGTCATGGGGGGTCATCGTGTCGCCCTCGTACAAGGCGATGGGTGTGACCGAGTAACCGGCCTCGCGCGCCGCGAGCTCGACCGCACGCAGGATGCTGGTCGGACCGTGCGCCACCGGGCTCTCGACGATAACCCCGATGCGCTGGCTGCGCTGCGTCGCCAGCGCACGAGCGACCAGGTTCGGCCGGTAGTCGAGCTCTTCGATCGCCTCGAGAACCCGGCGACGGGTCTCGGGTCTGATGTTCGGGTAGTCGTTGAGCACCCGAGACACGGTCATGTGCGAGACGCCGGCTATCGACGCGACCTGCCTGATGTTCGGTTTGTCGGAGCCGACGTTGGCCATGCGTCTCCTCCGTCGGCTTGCCTGTCGAGATGTTACCGAGCACAGCACGGCCATCGCAACGCACCGGCGCCGGCAGACGCGCGATCAGCCCGGCCGCGCCCTCTTTCGGAGGCACGACCGGGCCGATGGCATCAGCGCGGAGTCCGACGACTCAGGGTCATCCCGCGAGCTCGCTCACGCCGGACCGGCGGCGCCGCAGCATCCACAGACCGGAGCCCGCAGCCAGCAGCAGCGCCGCGATCGCTGCGGCGAGGGCGCTGCCCGAGCCGTCCGCACCGGTCGTGGCGAGTGCGCCGCCGTCCGAGCCGGCCGGCGCCGTGCCGCCGGTGGTGGATCCACCGGTGCCGACACCGCCGTCGCTCGAACCGTCACCGCCCGGGTCGCCATCGCCCGGTGCGGCGGCGGCCGTCACCGTGAGAGGCAGCCGCGTCAGTTCTGCACCGTCGGCGCGCAGCACGATCTCATGGGCACCCAGTTCGATGTCGGCCGGGATCACGACGGTGGCCGACAGCGCGCCGCCTGCCACCCGCGCCGTGCCGAGCTTGCGGTAGGTGCTCTCGATGCCGATCTCGACCTCCGCGGCGTCGACGCCGGCTGCGGTGATCGTCACCGAGCCACCGGCCTCGACCTGCGTGCTCGAGAGCTTCGCCGTGAGCTCCTGCTCACCGGGTCCCGAATCCTGCGATCCGGTGAACGCCCAGTTGTCGATCTCCACGAGGTCGACGCCTGCCTCCGCGCCTTCGCCGCCGGCGAACACGAAGAACACGTCGTGCTCCCCGGTCGCGCCGTCGACGTCGGCCTGCACGGTCGTCCATTCGCCGACCGCGCCGTCCACCGGCAGGGTCGCCACGACCGGCCCGTCGGGCTGGTCGAGACGGACCTGGATGCTGCTGCCCTCGGTCAGCGGCTTCACCCGCGCAGACACGGTCTTCGCGCCGGCTCCGAAGTCGACCCCGGAGACGCCGGTGAAGTCACCGTCGTCGACCGATGCCACGACGAGGTTGCCCCCGCCGTTGTGCTCGGGGAACTCGACGGATGCTGCCTCCGTCTTGGCCGTGGTGATGCCCAGCTGCCATGCGAGGGTTTCGGCCTCGAACGTGCGATACGGGTCGAACGCCTCGACCTGCTCGACGCCCGCGCGGGTCCCCTGCACCGGCTTGATGGTGCCGTCGGCGTTGAACTCCAGCTTGTCGATGTGCACCGAGCGGTAGCCCTGCGTGGCGCCCGGGCTGCCGAACGCGGCGGCCCAGGCGGCTCCGCGTGTCTGCGCGTGGTAGGTGAAGTAGGTCCCACCCTTGTAGGTGAACATGTCGGAGTGGTTGTTGCCCCCGTTGCCCGCGCCGAAGAACGTCGCCTGGTTCAGGAAGGCTTCACCCGCGTACTTCGAGGCCGTGAGATCCATCGGATCGTCCGTCATCATGTAGGCGATGGCCCCGGTTTTCGGGTACTTGCCTGCCTCTTCCTTCACCTGGAAGTTGGACGAGTAGGAGTAGTAGTACTTGCCGTCGCGCTTGAACATGCTGGACGCCTCGAACATGCCGGGAGCGTCGATCTCGACCGGGTCGCCGTCGAGGGTCACCAGGTCGTCCTTCAGCTTCACGACTCGGGTCGACTTGGGGTTCTGCGGGCCCTGCACGTTCGGCGCGGTGCCGATCTGCGAGTTGCCGCCGAAGTAGAGGTAGGCCTGACCGTCGTCGTCGATGAAGATCTCGGGGTCGAACAGCCACATGCCCGCGGGGAAACCGCCCGAGGCGATGTAGTCGCGGTCGACGGTGTCGGGGATGATCTTCTTTTCGAGCGGGTCGGTCCACGGCCCGAGCGGCGAGCCTCCGACGACGACGGCAGTCCCGGTGCCGCTGTCGCAGAAGTACAGGTAGACCTTGCCGTCCTTCTCGATCGCCGCGGGAGCCCACGAGTTGCGCGCCCAGGGAGCGGCGCCACCCTCGCGAGCGATCGGGACCGCACCGTGATCGACCCAGTTCACCATGTCGCTGGTCGACATCACGTTGAGACGCGTGATGGCACCGTAGCCGTTCGACTGCGTGGGCAGGCCGTTGGCGTCCTTGCTGTTCGCCTCGTACTGCTGCGTGTCGTCGGTGGAGTAGATGTAGAGCCGACCGTTGTACACGAGGTGGTGCGGGTCGGCGCCGAACTTGTGGCCGACGAGCGGGTTGTGGTCGCCGATCGGCTTGGTCTGCACGTCCTCGAGCCCCTGATAGGCCGGCTGCTCGGGAGCGTCCGCGATCTTGATCAGCGAGATCTCGTCGACGGCGAAGTCCTGCAGGGCGTTCGAGCCCCACGGCGTCTCGATGAAGAACCAGTTCGCGTCGGCGTGCTTCGCCTCAGCAGTGAACTCCTGCGAGAACGATCCCCACTCCCCCTTGGTGAAGGTGTGACCGTAGTCGGCGCAGCCGTTGAAGTTCGACGGGCAGAAGGTGAAGTTGAAGCGCTGCGTCGCCTCACCTTCGGTGTACTTCAGCTTTCCGCTCATGCGATAGGTGGCGCCGGCCTCGAGCTTGCCCGAGACGTCGGCGAAGGGCCCTGACTGCGTGTTCTCCCGCTTCGTCGCGGCGAGTGCGTGCGAGCCGCTGGCGGCGTCGGCGGTGAGCGCCAGTTCGCCGCCGCGGGTGTTCGTCCATCCGGTCGTGCTGCCTGCGAACCGCCCGTCGGGCAGCAGGTTGCCCGGCACGGCCGGCGGCTCGGTCACGGCCGGCGCGCCGTCGTCTGTGCGCAGCGAGACGTCGTCGATCACGAACGACTGGATGTCGGTGTTCCACGGCGTCTCCAGGAACAGAACGTCGTAGTCCGCGGTCTTCGGGGTGAAGGTGGTGGTCAGCGTGGCCCATTCGCCCTTCTTCGCCGCGACCGACCCGACGACATCGCACTGACTGCGAGACGTCGTGCAGAGCACCGCGTTGAAGTTCTGCGTCTCACGGTTGTTCTGCGCCTCTGTGAACTTCAGGGAGACGCTGAGGTCGAACGACTTGTCGGTCGCGAGCTTGCCGGTGACGGTGGCAGCGGGGCCCGACTGGAATGCGGAGCGGCCACTGATCGCCAGCGCCTTGCTGCCGCTCTTGGCGTCGTCACTCGAGGCCAGAGTGCCGCCGAAGGGCGCGGTCCAGCCCGAGATCCCGGTCTCGAACGTGCCGTCGGCGACGAGGTCGACCGGAGCCGCGAAGGCGGCCTGGCCGACGGCGGTCGCCGAGGAGGCGACCAGCGCGGTGACTCCGATCACCGCGGCCACGCGCCGGGCTGATCGGCGCCGACGGCGCGGAGGATTGTCGTGTGTTCTCACGTGTACGAACTCCTTCTAGTGCATCGGCCGTCTCAGCGCTCGCCGAAGAGCGGGCGCGCTCGAGCAGCGGCATGAGGGGATGCCGCTCATGCGCGCCCTGAGACGGCAGGTGGGGAAGATCGGCCCGGTCGGGCCGGCGGCCGGAGCCGCGATCAGCTGGGGCCGCGCCACCGGGTTCGGTGGGGTGGGGTGTCTCCTCCTCGAGATACGACAGATGCCACGGCGTTGGGGCCAGCTGATTCGGATGTTACCGGTATCACGACGCGGAACACAAGAGGCTGATCACCGCGTGACGCTGCCGCGTCGCGCCCGTCAGAGGCCGAGCAGCTCCAGGCGCCGGTTCACGAGTCGTCGCTCCGGGTCGTACGACGCGGCGAGCGCCGCGAAGTCGTCCCAGCGCGGGAAGCGCGCGCGGACCTCGGCCGCGTCGAGGGTCGAGATCTTGCCCCAGTGCGGCCGCGCCGAACGCGGCAGAGCGGCCTCGAGCGTCGGCAGCAGCGCCCGCACCGCGGACTCGTCGGGTCGCCACGTGAAGTGGATGCCGACGGCATCCGTCTCGAACGACGAGCTCAACCACAACTCGTCGGCTCGCACCGTGCGGATCTCGTTCACGAGCAGCAGCGGCGCGATGCGCGACGCCAGCCCGCGAACCGCCTCGATCGCATCGATCGCATCGTGACGCGGCACGAGGTACTCGCTCTGCAGCTCGACGCCGGCTGACGGGGTGAACGCGAGCCGGAAGTGCGGCAGCCGCTCGAACCACTCCCCCGCAACACCGCCCTGCTCGCTGCACGCCCGCGGATCGGCGCCGAGGATCGGGTGACGCTTGCCCGCGGCGGGCACCGCCCCGAGCGATGCGGCGACGTCCGTGCGCTGGTCGACGCGGTCGTCGGGCTGACGCTGCTTCACCCACAGCTGATCGGCGGCGTCGGTGCGCTGCCAGGTCGAGAAGATGCTCACGCTGGTGCCGGCGCCCGTGACCGCGTCGAGGTCGGCGAGGATCGCGTCCCAGTTCGGCCCCTCGTAGACGTGCTGCGCGACGGCGTACGTGGGCTCCACGTCGAGCGTGAGGTCGATCACGGCGCCGAGCGCACCGAGCGAGACGACAGCGCCGTCGAAGTCGGGGTCACCGCGGCGCAGTTCGTGCACCTCGCCGTCGGCGCTCACGATCGTGAGCGCCCGCACCGCGGTCGCGAGCGAACCGGAGCGGTCGCCCGATCCGTGCGTGCCGGTGGCCACAGCGCCGGCGATCGAGATGTGCGGCAGCGAGGCGAGGTTGGCGAGCGCGAGACCGGAGGCCTCGAGCTGAGGTGCGACGTCGCCGTAACGCAGTGCGCCGCTGACGCGCACAGCGTCGCGCGCGTCGCTGACCTCGACGACACGCGGCATCCGATCGAGCGCGATGAGCACTCCGTCGGTGTCGGCGATGTCGTTGAACGAGTGCCTGGTGCCCAGCATCCGCACCCGCTCGCTCGAGGCGAGCGCCGTGCGCACCTCGTCGATCGATCCGGGATGAACGAGCCCAGCCGCCCCGTAGACGACGTTCCCTGCCCAATTGCGCTCGGTGCTCATGCCGTCATGATCCCACGGTGAGGGCATCGGGCCGGCCGAGGCGTGACGCCCGGCCGTCCATCGCGCTCACCAGCTCGCCCTCGGCCAGCCGTCCTGCCACTGCAGGGGCAGCAGGCCGAGCGTGGGGACGCCGTCGGCCGCACCGTCGTAGTAGTGGAACGCCAGCGTGTCGCCGAAAACCGACTGTCCGCCCGGCCCGATGCGATCGGCGCCGTCGCCGGAGAGCACGACCGTGCCGCCGTCGTCGAGCAGCGAGGTCCCGTCGGCATCCAGGTAGGGGCCGGCGACGTCCTTCGACCGCCCGACGACGATCTCGTACGTGCTGTCCACTCCCCGGCAGCAGAATCCGCGCGAGACGAACAGGTAGAACCAGCCGTCGCGCGCGACGATGTACGGCGCCTCGATCGCGTTCTCGACGAGACCGCGATCGGCGAGGCGAAGCGGCGCGGCGGAGTCCGCGCGCAGGCCGCTGGGCCACTCGAGTTCGACCATCCGGATGCCCGATGAGAACGACCCGAACGACATCCACGGTGTGCCGTCCGCGTCTTCGACGATGCCGGCGTCGATCGCGTTGAAGTCGGTTCCCTCCGACGCGATGACCTCACCGCGGTCGACCCACTCGAAGTCGGGATCGTCGGGGTCGAGGGTCGTGTTCGTCGCCAGGGCGATGACCGAGTCACCGCTGCCGAACGTCGACACCGAGTAGTAGAGGTACCAGGTGCCGTCGTGCTGGTAGAGCTCGGGCGCCCAGAGGTTGTCGACACCGGGTACCGCGTCGTCGAGCCACGCCGGCTTCTCGTCCCACACCTCGCCCGCATACTCCCAGTCGACGCCGTCGTCGGAACGGCGGATCTGGATGTTCCCGTCGGCGATCTGACCGTTGCCCGTCGAGTAGACGAAGCGATCGTCGCCGACCTGCACGTAGGCCGGGTCGTGCACGAACACGTCGCCGGTCAGCACGGGTGCGACGGCGGTCGCCGGCGCGCACCCGGTGAGCGCCGCCGCTGCGATCAGAGCAGCGGCGGCGCCGACCGGGCGCAGGTTCCGGGTCACGACAGCGACAGCGCCGACCACGAGACCGGCGGCAGGGTGACGGTGAGCACGCCGTCGCGGATCACCGCGCCCTCGAGGGCCTTCAGCCCGACCCGGTCCTGCTCGGCGAGCGTGTTCTTCGCGTACACGTCGTCGTCCCACAGCGTGACGGCCTCGTCGATGGTCGTGATGCCCAGCCCGTCCACGGCGATGCTCACCTCGATCGACTCGGTCTGGCTGCGGTTGACGAGGAACACGGCCGCGGAGCCCTCATCGACGGTGACCACCGAGTCGACCAGGGGCGCCTGACCGTAGACGGCGGTGTCGTAGGTCCCGACCTCGATGCGAGGCGCGATCACCTCGCCCTTCGCCAGACGCGACGTGATCGAGAAGGGGAAGAAGGTGGTCTGCCGCCACGCGTCGCCGCCCGGCTCGGTCATGATCGGGGCGATCACGTTCACGAGCTGCGCGAGCGAGGCCGACGCGACGCGGTCGTGGTTCTTCAGCAGCGTGATCAGCAGGTTGCCGAGCACCACGGCATCCGCCACCGAGTAGACGTCCTCCAGCTGGCGCGGCGCGTAGCGCCACTCGTCGTTCACCTCGTCCGACTCCCGGTGCTCATCGAGGTACCAGATGTTCCACTCGTCGAACGAGAGCTTGATCTTCTTGCTCGACTTCAGCTTGTGCCCCACGTGATCGGCGGTGGCGACGACCGTCTCGATGAAGTACTGCATGTCGATGGACGACGCGAGGTACGAGGCGAGGTCACCGCCGCGCTCCTGGTAGTACGCGTGGCACGAGATGAAGTCGACGTGCTCGTAGGTGTGCTCGAGCACCGTGCGCTCCCAGTCGCCGAAGGTCGGCATGCCGGAACCCGATGACCCGCACACCACCAGCTCGAGCGTGCGGTCGGCCGCCTTCATCGCCTGGGCGGTGCGGGCCGCGATCTTGCCGTAGTCGTCGGCCGTCATGTAACCGGTCTGCCAGGGGCCGTCCATCTCGTTGCCCAGGCACCACATGCGGATGTCGTGCGGTTCGACGGTGCCGTTGGCGATGCGCTGATCGCTGAGTGCCGTGCCCGACGGGTGGTTGCAGTACTCCAGCAGGTCGAGCGCCGCCTCGATGCCGCGCGTGCCCAGGTTGACGGCCATCATCAGCTCGGAGCCGGTGAGCTTGAGCCAGCGCGAGAACTCGTCGACGCCGACCTGGTTGGTCTCGAGCGAGTGCCAGGCGAGATCACGACGCACCGGGCGCTTGTCGCGCGGTCCGACCGAGTCCTCCCACCGGAAGCCGGAGACGAAGTTGCCGCCGGGGTAGCGGATGGTGGTCGAGCCGAGCTCGCGCACCAGGTCGACGACGTCGAGACGGAAGCCGTCCTCGTTCGCGGTGGGGTGGCCGGGCTCGTAGATGCCGTCGTAGACGCAGCGGCCGAGGTGCTCGACGAACGAGCCGAAGATGCGCCGATCGATCGGAGCGACGACCGCGGTCCGGTCGATGGAGATGCGTGCCTTGGTCACAGGATGTCCTTGTCTGGGTTGGGGGTGGCGGAGTCGAGGGTCGGCTGCGCGGGGCCGATCGGAAGCCGGGCGAGACGGCGGTCGATCAGGCGCACGGCGACAGCGAGAGGAACGGAGATACCGACCAGCGGGATCGTCACGGGGAACACCCCGGCGATGACGGCCATGGCGAGCAGAGCGATGAGCACGCCCAGGCCCGTCGCGGGGGCGGAGAGCGCGACGGCGACGGCGACGCGCAGCACCGCGGAGGGCCGGTCGCCGTGCCGGGCGAGCAGGGTCAGCGTGACCGCGAGGGTCACCACGACGATGAGAGCGACGATCGCCGTGAGGCCGGAGAGCACCGCGGCGGCCGGTCCGGCGAGCCGGGCCAGCGCCGCCGCATCCGCAGCCAGCAGCAGACCCGCGATCAGGAACGGGATGCCGGTGAGGTTCGCCCGGCGGAACGCGGCACGGTAGTGCCGCACGAACGCGCGCACGATGCCGTCATCGGCGGGGCGCCCGCCGGGAAGCAGGACGGATGCCGCGGCGACCCCGGCCGGCATGAGCCCGGCCACCACGCCGCCCGCGAGCACGCCGCCGATGAACAGCAGGTTGACGAGCACCAGGGTCCACACGGCGTCGAGCATCTGCATGACCCGGCCCGTCCACCCTGCAGCGGCGTACGTCTCGGCGCTCATGAGCGCACCGTCTTCGAGCCACTCCAGACCACCCCGTCGGCATCGATGCCGCTGAACGCGAGCACCGGGCATCCCGCGACGGGATCCCATGCGCCGAAGACCACGGCATCCAGCCCGGCGGCGGCTCCCGATCCGGCCGAGCCGGACGACGCGTCCGGGATCACCGTCAGATGGGTCGTGACCGGCTCTCCTGCGCTCGTCAGATCCGACTCGATGCGCACGCGCTCGGCGTCGACGACGCCGGCGGTCTCCGGCGCGAAGCGCACGGCATCCCACTCCCCTGCGACGGGCTCGGCAGCGGCGAGGCGCTCGGTGCCGTCGCCCGCGTACGGGTGCGGCGACACGACGGGCCAGCCCGTGGCGGTCCAGTGCACGCGACGGATCTGCGCCTCGTGCTCGGTCGGGGCGTCCGCGAAGCGCACGTGGTGCACCATGAAGGTGTCGGTGCCGTCGTGGAAGATCGAGTTGTGCCCCGGAGCGATCAGCCCCGCGCCGCCGGGAAAGCGCAGACCGCCGAGCACCTTGGTGCCGGTCGAGACGGCGTGCTCGTCGGTCGGCGAGGTGAGGTCGCGCCCCTGGTGGTCGAGGTACGGCCCCGTGATCGAGTCCGAGATGCCCACCCGCACGCTGTACGTGTCGACCAGCGAGTCGTACGACACGAAGAGCACGTGGCGACCGTCGCGCCGCACGACGTAGGCGCCCTCGATCGCGCCGTCGACACCGGCGGGTCGTCGGGCGATCAGCGTGCCCGGTTCGTCACGTCGGCGCCTGCCGGTCTCGAGCGCGAGCTCGACCGCGTGGATGCCGCCGAAGAACGATCCGTACAGCATCCACGGTGTGCCGTCGCGGTCGTACCCGACTGCCGCGTCGATCGCGTTGATCGTGTCGCGCGCGTGGTCCGTCGCGATCACGATGCCCTCGTCGCGCCAGGGACCGACGGGCTCGGCCGCCGTGGCCAGTCCGATCGCCGAGGTGCGCGAGCCGAACGTCGACGCGGAGTAGTACATGTGCCACCGCGTCTCCCGCGGTACGTCGCCCTCGGCATCGGCATCGGCGGTCGGCCAGCGCACCACCTCCGGCGCCCACAGGCCCACCGCCCCCGACCACGAGCCGGCGGGAGCCGGCACCCCCTTCAGCGCGGTGCCGCGGTAGGTCCACGTGACGAGGTCCGGCGAGGTGCGCACGTGCACGCCGGCCGGCACCCGGTCGAGCCCCGACGCGGCGTCGGTCGAGAACATGTACCAGAGTCCGTCGTCGCCGCGCACGACGGTCGGGTCGTGCGCGTTGCGCGCACCCCAGGTCGCGGTGTCTGCGGTGTCGACGGTGTCTGCGGTGTCTGCGGTGTCTGCGGTGTCGATCATGCTCAGCCCTTGGCCCCGGTCAGCGCGACGGATTCGATGATCTGCCGTTGGAAGATCACGAACACCACGAGCACGGGGATGAGCGCGATGAACGATGCGGCCATGATCAGCGGGTAGTCCGTCTGGCTCGCGTAGGTGGCGTTGAAGCTCGCGATCACCAGCTGCAGTGTCTGCCTCTCCGGCGAGTTCAGGTAGATGATCGGCGCCAGGTAGTCGTTCCACACCGCCATGAACCACAGGATGAACTGCGCAGCCACCGCGGGGCGGATGGCGGGGAAGATCAGCGTCCAGAAGATGCGCAGATACCCGGCGCCGTCGAGTTTGGCGGCCTCGATGATCGAGTCGGGCACCGAGTCCAGGAACTGACGCAGGAAGAAGATCATCACGATGTTGCCGAACAGGCCGGGCAGGATGAGCGGCCACAGGGTGTCGACCATGCCCAGATCGCCGAACATCTTGAACTGCGGGATCATGATCGTCGGGAACGGGATCATGATCGCCACGAGCAGGGTGAGGAAGACGACGTTCTTGAAGGGCAGCCGCATCTTCGCGAACGCGAAGGCGGCGAGTGCGCTGGTCGCGGTGCCCACCACCGTCACGCTCACTGAGACGACGATGCTGTTCCAGATGCCGCTGGCCAGCGGACCCGCCGACCACACGCGCAGATAGTTCTCCCACTGCACGGGGTCGGGGATCCACTGCGGCGGCAGCGCGAACACCGCCTCACGGGTCTTCAGCGATGTCGTGAAGGTCCACAGCAGCGGCGCGATCATGATGATCCCGCCGACGGCGAGCACGATCGTGACGATGACGTTCATCGAGCGGTAGGAGCGCGAGCGCATGCCGACCGGGGTCGACGAATCGCCGATCGGGGCGCGTCGACGGCGGCGGCCGCCGGGGTCCTGAGGGAGCACTGCCACGGCGGTCGCGGGGGCGGGCGACGGCGAGGTCGAGGTCGTGAAAGTCATGGCTGCCTCACTCGATCGAGAACTGGGAGCGTCGGTTCATCTGGAACTGGATCGCGGTGATGACGAAGACCAGCAGCCCGAGAACCACGGACATCGAGGTGGCGTAGCCCATCTGGAGGTAGTTGAAGGCTTTCTGCCAGATGTACCAGACGATGGACGCCGTCGAGAACTCGGGCCCCCCGGTGGGGGTCATGATGTTGATCTCGATGAAGATCTGCGCGCCGCCGATGATGCTCGTCACGACGAGGAAGAAGGTGACCGGCCGCAGCATGGGAATCGTGATGTGGCGGAACTGCTGCAGGGCGTTCGCACCGTCGATCGCCGCCGCCTCGTACAGGTGCCTCGGCACCGACTGCAGGGCGGCCAGATACAGCAGCATCGAGAAGCCGACGCCCTTCCACACCGCCATGATGATGATCGCGGGCTTCGCGGTGGATGCGTCCTGCAGCCAGTTCGGGCCGTCGATGCCGAGCATCGCGAGCACCTGGTTGATGAGGCCGAAGTCACCGTTGTAGGCCCACTGCCACAGGATCGCCACGGCCGCGAGCGACGAGATGACCGGCACGTAGTAGACC
>NZ_MJIR01000091.1:0-32795 GCF_001878835.1 Microbacterium sp. AR7-10
TTTCTTTATTACATGTTGTTTATTTTTTGTTGTGGTCATTTTCTTCTCTTTTTATTCTATGTGTTTTTTTTTTTTTTTTTTTTTTTTTAGATGTGTATAAGAGACAGGTAATAGGGTTATTTCCCTGCTCATCCCCTCCACGTTTTTTTGCCGTGAAGGCGGTTTACCGCCGCTAGGGAGGATGCCCGGAGCTCAACCCGTAGGGCGGTGGGGGAGAGAGTTTCGGCGCGAAATAAGGGAGCGCAGCGACCGCGTGCCGAAAGTCTCGGAGGAGCCGGCGGCGCAGCCGCTTGGGTGGAGGGTTGACGACCGTATGCTGCCGAAGGCTTCACGGCAAAAGAACGGGCCGTAGGCCCTGACTGTGCCGGCACCGCCGGCTCGACCAGCGAGCCCCTGGGCTCGCCTCCGCGCAGCGGATCGGTTCTACGCGACGCGGCGCTGCGGGGTGTCGAGCTGCTTCACGGCTGGCCCGTCGCAGTACCGGCACCGGACGCCGACGGTCATCCCGTGGGAGCAATAGCCGGGGTCGATCCACTCGCCGTCGGCGTCGACGTCGGCGGGGGTCTCGTCGACAACGGTTCTCGAGCGGAGATCTCCGTCGGCGTCGCGCTCGTAGGGGCGCACGGCCGTTCCCTCGCGCTCCTCGATGATGATCCGTCGAGCTGCGGCGTAGTCCAGCCGGCCATCGGCTCGGCGCGGGTGCGGGCCGTAGGCGTGGGTGCCGTCGTCGGGGACGAGGGAGAGTTGACCGCGGCTCGGTCGACGTCGGGCGTCGGGTCGACGCGGTGCGTGCATCCACGCTTCCTCGGCCTTCCACCAGGCCCATGCTTCGCGCTCGACGCGGTAGCGGTCTGCGCGGGCGTCGAGTCGGCCGGCGACTCCGGCGCGCTCGGCGGCCGAGTCGGGGGAGTGGGGGTCGACGCGGTGCCATCCGTCCCGGCTGCGCTCGACGATGCCGGCGTAGGTGAGGCGGTCGAGGAGTCGACGGGTTCGGAGAGGATCGGCGCCGATGGTGGGGGAGAGTTCGTCGAGGGTGCGAGCTGTGGTGTCGATTCGTGCGTAGAGGTTCCCGGCCAGGTGTCCGAGCGCGGGGCGGGTAGCGGTGAACAGGTCGTGTGCGGCATCGGTTGTTCGTGTGCGCAGCGTTGCGAGGAGGGTAGTTCTCTCAGCGGCCCCAGCCCCGGGGGGGCGTGGGTCCGCTTGTGACCGGGCATGATCCGTGTTGCTGTGGAGAGTGCTCTGCGGGTCGATCGTCCAGTGAGCGGCGCGGGGGCCGTCGGCGGCCGCGGTCTGGGCGATCCATCCGTCCTCTGCGAGGCGCAGCAGCGCCGTCCTGGCCGTCTCGCGGCCGACCCCGGCCAACAGGGCCAGGCGGCGGGTGTCGGCCTCCACGGAGGCGCTGAGGGCGTGCAGGGCGAGGAAGCTCAGCACGTCGAGGATGCGGCGATCGGCGGGGCCGCCTCCGCGGGTCCAGCGGCCGGCGGCCGCGTCGGCGCGGAGCTGCACGTCGCGGACGTGCGCGGCCATCGCGTCGGCGCGGCGGTCGAACGTGGGATCGTCCCCGATCTGGCGGTCACTCGCGGCGACGTAGCGCACGGCCTTGTCCCACTGTCGGCCGAGCACGGCGGCCTGCTCGCCTCGGGGGCGAGCTGCGCGGCCGCGGGTGGTGACGCGGCTGCGGACGTGCTCTAGGCCGGGCTCGGTGTCGACGAGGGCGGCGACGTCGGCGTGCCGCCACTTGGCGGCCGCTGCGCCGATCAGGACGCGCCAGAGCGTCGCTGAGGCGTCGATGGGTGTCTCTCGGAGAGCTGCGGAGCTGTTGGCGGGGAGCTGCCGGCGTGGGCCGGCCAGGTGCAGGCGGCCGTGGGAGTCGAGGGGGAGCGGTGAGCGGGGGTCGATGGGCCGTGCGGGCTCGGTGTCGTCGACGAGGCCGGCGACGAGGCTCACGAGGGCGCGGACCTGTGCCGCGGTGGCCGTGGGGGCGCGCAGCGCGTCCAGGTCGCCGCTGAGGACTGTGGAGTGCCCGCCGGCACGGTGGGGCGCTCCTGGGGGCCGCACACAGCCGGTTACGGCGTTGCTGAGCGGTGACAGGTCGAGGGTGGGGCACAGGTGCTTGGTGAGGCGGGCGAGGGTGGCGACGGTTTCGGCGTCGACGGACTCGGCCAGGCCGACCCACAGGTGCCGGCCGCCGGTCGGCCCGGACTCGCAGAGGACGTAGGGCAGGCCGACGTCGCGGAGGAGGCCGCCGAGCACGTCGGCATCGCGAGCTGCGGCCGCGGGGTCGCCGTGGGCGTCGAGGTCGAACGCGAGGAGGCGGAATCGCTTGTCGGGGCCGGCGAGGTAGACGGCCCACGGGCGCTCAGGGGCGGCCGTGCCGATCGCGCGATCGCGGTAGTCGTTCAGGACGGTGCCGTAGGCGTCGACGACGGCCACGCGCACCCGCGGCCGCGGGCTCACCGCGGCGGTGAAAGCCCACGAATCGGCGCGTGAATGCTGCGCAGCACTAGCACTAGGGGTTACGATGGCGTCACCTCACTTCGCGGTGTGGGCACGACAAAGCCCCGGTTCCCTACCGGTTCTTGTCGGAACTGCCTTGATCTACCAGGTCGCCAAACTCAGAGGATCAGGCACTTAGCTTCGGCCCCCGTCTCATAGAGGCGGGGGCTCGCTCGTTCTATGCGGCTCTCGTGGTGGCCTCCACGGGGATATCGAGCTGGTTCGCGCGATCGCGCGCGGGAGGGTCAACGAGCGGCATTCCGCCGTTCTCGCTGACGAGCTTTGCGATGAGCGCATCGAGGTAGTACGACATGGTGACGCCGGATGCCTCGGCTGCTTCGCGCACGTCGTTGCGTGCACTGGGGGAAACACGGCCCTGTAGCAGGACCGTGGGCGCGTCGTTCGGGCGTCGCGCACGCCGGCCGTAATCGCTCATAGATGCCATCGTGCCGGGATTATGCATAAACACTGGGGCGACGCGCCGACGTCGACGGGTGTAGCTCACTGGGCCTTCTCGATGGTGCACTCCACGTCGCCTAAGAGGATCGTCGATCCGTCCGGGATCGTCGTGGGATGGCCGGGGGTGAGCCACCGCGGCGGGGTCGACTGTAGTTCGATGCCGTTCGCGGAATCGAGGTCGGTCACGACGATGTGACCGGCGTCGTCGACGGCGATCGTCGCGTGTGTGCGCGAGAGCATCCGGCCTGGCGTGGCGATGCTGAGCGGTTCGTAGCCGGCGACCGGCTCGGGGTTGCGGCCGATGACCACGCGGGGGCCGGCGGAGACGCTGCGCTGCGTGTTGAAGGCGAGGCGCAGCGCTGGGCGGGCCGGTGTCGCGCGGCGCGTGAGGCGGGTCTGCTCGACGTCGTGCAGCTCGTCGAGCGCGCGGAGCTCAATGGGATTCGGGCGCGTGATCGGCGCGGCCGCGGGCGGCGGTGTGACGGCGTTCGGTTCGGCCAGGGGAGCGACCTCGACGCGCAGCGGCTCGTCGACGGCGCACTGTACGCACGTCGTCGACGTGACCGGCTGTAGACGGCGGCAGATTCGGCATCGGCCCTCGTCGATGCTGAGGCCGTCGGCGGCCGGGATCGTGCCGTCGGCGCCGACGAGCTGCACGTAGCCCTCGGGGCGTACGGCGAGGGCGTGGGTGCGGCCGTCCTCGGTGACGTCGAGGCGGATCGGCCGGCGTAGCTGCGTGGCGATCGCCACGGCGCGCGCGATCATGCCCGTGCGCAGCGCGGCGACGGACTCGGCCGCGCACGCGCGCCGTTGACCGTTGACCGTGAGCGTCCCTGTGCCGTCGGCTGTGACCTCGGCGGCGAGCCGGGGCCACTCAGGGACGCGATGGAGCCCTGGGACGGGCTGTGTGGCGTTCACAGCCCGCGTGCGACCGCCGCGCCGGCTGCCAGCCATGCTCGCTGGGTGTCCGGGCGCAGAGAGCCGAAGCGCAGCACGCCGTCGACCATTGCGGGGTCGTGGGGGACGGTGACGGCTTCACGGGCGAGCGAACGGTAGCCGTCGGCTACGCGCGCCAGCTCGGCCGGGGTCGACTTGGGGTCGGCCTGGTTGACGATCACCACGGCGTCGCGAGCCAGCTCGGCCGATCCGGCATCGCGCTCTGCGAGAGCTTCGAGGAGAAGCGCGCCGGCCTCGGCGTGGTCGTCACGGGTGGTGGTGGCGACCACGAGCTGGTCGGTGTGGTCGATCATTCGCAGCCACATCGGGTCGGACTCGTCGTTACCGGAGTCGATGAAGATCAGGCGGTAATACTTCGCGGCCACGGCGTGGATCGCGTCGACGTCGCTCGGCTCCACGCGCTGTTCGTGGGCGAGGGCCATCGGCTTGCTGCGCAGCACGTCGAACCGGTCGCGGGTCTGGTGGTGCACGAAGTGGGCGAGGTCGGCCGACTGCGCCCCCGTGCTGAGGAGCCGGTCGACCTGGGGCAGGAGGTCGAGCAAGGTCGCCTCGTGCGGCCCCTGTTCGGTGCGCCAACCGAGCGTGCCGCGGGTCTGGTTGTTGTCCCACGTCAGCACGCCCGCGCCGCCGTGGCGGGCGAACACGGCCGCCAGGAGGACGGTCGTCGGGGTCTTGCCCGCGCCGCCCTTGCCGTTCACCACGGCGATGGTGCGAGGGCCGGGCCAGTGCTGCGAGACGGCGAGGACGTCGGAGCGCTCGGCGCGCTCGGAGTCGCTGGGGCTCATGCGGATGCCGAAGCGGGTCAGGGTGCCGCGCCATCCCTGGGTCGCTGGCTCCTCGATCTGCTCCTGCGTGAGGAACGACTGCCGCGCCTCGCGGCGGCTCGGGTACTCGGGGGCTGGGACCGGGGCCTGACGCACCCATGCGTTGCCGTCCGGGGCTGCCTGGGCGGGAGCGACCGGCGCGGGAGCGACCGGGGCGGCCGCGGGAGAGGGCACGCTGTCGATCGGCGCGGGTGCCGGTTCCGGCTCGGGCTCCTCGACGGGCGCGGGGTGCGCCGGCAGGCTGTCGTCGGCCTCGACGCTGCCGTCGGGGTGGACGATCAGCGGCCACTCCCCGTCGGGGCCGGTCGTGGTCACACGGACGGGGCGCTGCATCTTCCCGGCCGTCTCAGCGACGCGGGCGAGGATCGCGGCGCGAGCATCCTCGAGAGTGGTCGTCTCGATCGGGTAGGACGTCCCGTTGATCGTGACCTCTCCCGATCCGTTGGCGTGGGTGCGCGCCTCGATCTTGGGGAACGTGGGTACTTCGATGCCGCTCATGGTCGTCTCCTGATCTACTGTCCGAGCTGGATTCCGACCTCAGCCATGAAGGGGGCTGGGTCGATGTTTTCGCCGTTCACCTGCACCTCGAAGTGCAGGTGGCATCCGGTGGACTGTCCGCTGCTGCCGACGCGGGCGATCTGCTGACCGCCGGTCACCTTGTCGCCAACCTGGACGAGCATCCCGGAGTCGTACATGTGCAGGTAGCGGGTGGTGACGCCGCCGCCGTGGTCGATCGCGATGACGCCGTTTCCGCCGCTGTCGAAGCCGCGGAACGTCACGACACCGGACTGAGCGGCCCAGATAGGGCCGTCGCAGCCGCCCCCGGCGAGGTCGGTGCCGGCGTGCAGCCGCCACACGTTGTCGATGGGGTGCAGCCGCATGCCGTAGGGGTCGGTGATCGGGCCAGCGCCGGGCGAGGCCCAGCCCTGGGCGTTGACGCTGCCGGGAACGCCGGGCTCGCACTTGCCGCCGCTGGCGCTGCCGTCGCCGGGGTTCAGACCGGTGGTGGTGCCGGAGAGCCCTTCGACGATCTGCACCGCGCCATCCCAGAACTGGGTGTAGTGGTACGGGTCGGCGTTGACCTGCGTGCGGTGGGCGACGATCGTCGGTTCCAGCGACTCACGGTCGGGAACCTTCGCGACCATCGCCTGGAAGAACTTCGTCGACGAGATGTAGGGGTCTAGCCGCTCCTCGCGGGTGCCCCATCCGTCCTGCTGCTGGAACAGGCCGATCGAGGTCGTGCGGGTGCCGTCGGGGTTGGTGACGCCGCCGGTTTCCCAGTCGCCGTAGTCGATGTTTCGGAGGCTGGATTCGCCCATCGCGGTCATGACGCCGATGGTCTGATCGCGGACGTTCAACCCCTGGTCGGCGCCGGCCTTCATGACGTTGGCGGCGTTCACAAGCTGCTCGTGGCCATAGCCGGCGATTTCGGTCTGAGGCACCGAGTCGGGGTTGACCGAGACGCTCGACCCGCCGCCCCCGGCAGGCGCGCAGTTGTCATCCCCGACGAGAAGGAGGCCGAACAGCGAGCCAATGACGAGGAGCGGGACGGCGGCGATCGCGTAGACGCCGCTGCCCTTGGGGCCGGCCATTAGTTCACGCCCTCGGGGAGGATGAATCGGGAGGCGAGCCACGGCGAGGCGGCATCGGCGCGGCTGAGCACGACGCCGTAGGTGCCGGCGTTGGTGGGGACGTCGACGAACGCGACGTAGGCGCTGGTGTCATCGGTGATGACGGCGGGACCGGTGACGCTCGTCGCGACGATGCGCGCCGGGTCCATGTAGGCGTAGTCCTGGGTGGCTTTGCCGTCCAGGAGCGGCTGCAAACCGGCCCACCACTGCTCGAACGGAAGATCGGGGCGCGCGTAGGCGGTCATCACGGCCACGGCGGCCGTGGTCGCGCTCTCGCGCGATTCGTCATCCCACGTCGGCACGGGACGCGGGCCGTGCGTCTCTCCGCTATCGGCGTCGATAGCGCCCGTGGGCGCGGGGGTGAACTGGTCGAGGTCGGGATAGATCGGGCCGGAGCTGCTGGCGCTAGGAGTCGGCGCGGGCTCATCGCTCGGGGCAGTGCAGGCGGTCAGGGTCGCCGCCGTGACGACGATGAGTAGTGCCGGCCCGATCTTCCGCATGTCAGTCTCCTTGGATGATTTCCGGCCGGATGACGAGGACGGGGCCGGTATCCCGCTTCTTGTTGGCACCCTTCCGCAGGGTGTCTTTCAGCTCGTCACGGATGACGAACCACGTTGTGCCGATCTTGTAGCCGGGGATCAGTCCGTCTTTGAGCCAGGCGTAGACGCTCTTCGCTGACACCCCGAGCCGTTCCGCGACCTCCGTCGCGCCCAGCGTCGGCGGGCTCTGGTCGAATAGGCGGTCGACCGCGTCTCGATCGTCGTCGTTGCTCATCGGGATTCCTCCTGGTGGGGCCACGCGACCAGCATACTCATTCGGGAGCATAAGTACAGGTTTGGGATCATTCGGGTTGATCCTTCCATCTTTGGGGGGTTCGGGGTTAGTGTTTCCCTGTAAGGGTGAATCTCACTGTACCTAGGGGGGCAAGATGAGCGAACCGCTCAACCCGTGGCTTTCCCGGCCAACGACACCGCCACCTACGCAAGCTGCGCCCGTGGCCTCCGTGCCCGATGCGTTCGGTCCTGTGGCTCCGCAGCGGGGCATCCCTGCCCCGGATCGCGTCGACCAGCTCCCGATCCACGACCGCGGCACGACCGCCGCGCTCTGGTGGGTGGGGGCGCACGGCGGCTCGGGAGAGTCGACGCTGGCAGCTCTCATGCCGGGGTCACAAGCGGCCGGCCACGCCTGGCCGCGTACGCCCTCTCCGACGCCCGCGCGGACGGTGCTCGTCGCACGCGGTGACGCTCGGGGACTGCGCGCCGCGCAGGACGCGATGCGTCAGTGGGCGGCGGGCCTCGTGCCCTCGGTTGAAGTCTTGGGCCTGGTCGTCATGGCTGACGCACCTGGTCGTGTACCTCGTTCGCTGCGCGACCTCTTGCAGGTCGTCAGCGGAGGCGTCCCGCGCACCTGGACGGTGCCGTGGGTCGAAGCATGGCGTGTGGGGGAGCCGCCGGCTCTCGCATCTTCTCCGCGTGAAGTTCAGCGACTTGTCGACGAACTGACCGCACTCCTCGGTGCCGCCGGCACCACGAACTGAAAGGCAGACACATGTCCGTTATCGACGTGTTCCACGCGGCGGCCGACACCGCCGTTCACATCGCCGGCGTCATTCCCGACCCCGACCCGGTACAGCCTCCCGGCACCGAAGGGGTGACGACGATCCTCTCCTGGTTGAAGTGGATCGGCTACGTCGTCGTCGGTGGCGCGATCATCGTCGGCGGCATCCTCATCGCCGTCAGCTTCCGTCGTGGTGAAGGCCACGACGCCCTGCCGAAGATCCTCTGGCCGATGGCCGGAGCGATCGTGATCGGCGGGGGNNCCCCCTAGGGTTCGTCGGCAGCGTCAGATGTAGCTGAAAGGCAGACACTTGTCCGTTATCGACGTGTTCCCCGCGGCGGCCGACACCGCCGTTCACATCGCCGGCGTCATTCCCGACCCCGACCCGGTACAGCCTCCCGGCACCGAAGGGGTGACGACGATCCTCTCCTGGTTGAAGTGGATCGGCTACGTCGTCGTCGGTGGCGCGATCATCGTCGGCGGCATCCTCATCGCCGTCAGCTTCCGTCGTGGTGAAGGCCACGACGCCCTGCCGAAGATCCTCTGGCCGATGGCCGGAGCGATCGTGATCGGCGGTGGTGCCGCTCTCGTCGGCATCCTCGCCAACGCCTGAGAGGAGCCGTCATGGCTGAGGACGACACCCAGCAGAACCCCTTCACCCGCCCCGGCTTCATCGTCGGGGCGGTGGTGGTGGCCGCGCTCATCGTGACGGCCATCGTCTTGACGGTTCTCAACCTGAACCGCGGGAACGAGGCCGGCCCGCCCGCGCCCGATCCGTCGTCCAGCGCCACGACGAGCGCCGCCCCAACCCCGGAGCCTTCCGGGGTTGCGGGCGGCGCTAGTGTCTGTGGCCTGGAAGGCGAGAAGCTGTCGGGCACGGTCACGACCGCGCCCGCTGCGGAGTGGAAGTTCCAGGACGTCTACGCCTACCCAACGTCGACGACGTTCGGGCCGGGCGAGACGGCCGCGGAGGGCTACCCGTTCTGCTTCCAGCACTCACCGGAGGGTGCACTGTTCGCTGCGGCCAACGTAACGATCATCGGCTTCGGCCCGGCCGATCAGCGCTCCGCATTTCTCCAGTACGCGCTCACCGATGGGCCGTACCGCGACACGATCCTGAGCGCTGACGGGGCGGCTGCCCCCTCGGACGTTCGGGCATCCATCGCCGGCTTCCGCGTGCTGGCCTACGACGGCGACAGCGCCCGTGTGGATATCGCGTTCCGCGGTAGCAGCAACGGGCAGAGCGTCACCGGCTCTGCGGTCTACGAACTCGTGTGGGCCGATGGTGACTGGAAGCTCGATGCCTCGAAGTCGGAGCCGGCGCGCGTTGCCGAGCTGCCCGACCTGTCGGGCTACGTGAGCTGGACGGAGGGATAGGTCATGGCCGCGAGTGAATGCGCGCCGCTCGACCTCGGCTGCAAGGCCGGAGAGTGGGCGAACAGCGTCGTTGGTGACGCGATCCAGAACATGGCCGATGCGGTCATGGAAGCTTTCGGCAAGGCCGTGGCCTCGCTCGGCACCCTGTGGGTGAACGTCGGGACTCCGAACCTCACGGGGACGGGCGGTGGCTCGTCGATCGCAGCGGGGGCCAGCGCGCCGAACTCGGACGGCATCATTACGGTGCTGGGCTGGGTGACCTGGATCGCGATCGCACTCGCGGCTATCTCGATCATCCTTCTTGGAGCGCTCATCGCTTCACGGATGCGGAACGGTGAGGGCTTCCAGGCCGCGGGCCGTCTCGGCATCGTGCTCGGCGCGATCTTCCTCATCAGCGGCGCAACGGCGCTCGTGTCGGGCCTCCTGCCGAACGGGCCACAGGGTGCGGGCGGTGCGGTGCTGTTTCTGCAGTCGTCGCTCTGGTGGTACATGGGGGCGGCCGCGGTCGTGTCCGTCATCATCGGCGGCGTTCGCATGGCGTGGGAGCAGCGGGCCGAGCCGGGAAAGGACACGATCAAGAGTCTGTTGACGCTGATCGTTGTCGCGGGTGCCGGCGTGACGATCGTCGGCCTGTTGGTGTCGGCGTTCGACTCCTTCTCCGTGTGGATTCTGAACGGCGCGCTGAACTGCGACGTCGGCACGGATACGGCGTGCTTCGGCAACAACATCGCGACGTTGCTCGCCCTGACGACGAACCCTGCGGCCGGTGGCCTCGGCGCGCTCCTCATCATCATCTTGGGGCTGATCGCGATCCTCGCGACCGCGTTCCAAATCGTGCTGATGATCGCGCGCGGCGGCATGCTCGTCATCCTGACGGGCATCCTGCCGCTGTCGGCTGCGGCCACCAACACCGAAATGGGTAAGGGCTGGTTCAAGAAGAACGTCGGGTGGCTCGTCGCTTTCATCCTCTACAAGCCGGCCGCCGCGATCGTCTACGCCGCGGCGTTCCAGCTCGCGGGAACGAACGTGTTCCAGGACGACGGGACAGGCTTCATCGCCGTGCTCACGGGCCTCATTCTGATGGTGCTCGCGCTGTTCGCGATGCCCGCTCTGATGCGATTCGTGACCCCGCTCGTCGGGGCCATGTCCGCGGGTGCCGGCGGCGCGTTGGGCGTCGCAGCTCTCGCCTCGCTTCCGACGGGAGCGGCCTCGATGGGTCGCCTCGCGACGGGCTCGGGCGGTGGCTCGTCGGGCGGTTCCGGATCGACCGGCTCGTCTGGGTCGTCCGGCTCCACGGGCTCTACCGGCCCGTCTGGGGCGAACGGCGGCGGTCAGTCTGCCCCACAGGCGGCGCAGGCATCTAGCGGCGCTGGTGGCGGCGGTGGAGCCACGACAGGGGCCGCGGCGTCCTCGGGTGCTGCTGGTGGCGGCACGGGCGCTGCTGCGGCGTCTGCGGGCGGTGGAGCTGCCGCGGGCGGCGCTGCGGCCGGTGGAGCTGCTGCCGGTGGTGGAGCTGCTGCGGGTGCAGCGGCCGGCGCCGCTGGCGGGCCGATCGGTATGGCGGCCGGCGTCGCGATTGGCGCTGCGAAAGAAGCAGGACAGGCGGCCGCTGGGGCCGCCCGAGACATTGGTAACCAGGCAACAGGTGAAGGGAGCGAGAGCTGATGGCAACCGCAGACACAACGAGCCGTAGAGGCGTTCGCACATACGGGAACTGGCGTCAGCCGACGTCGCCGGGCCTCCTCGGGCTCGGCACGGTCGGCACGGGTCTGATGTTCGTCGCACTGCTGATCGTGATCGTCGTCCTGATGACGACGAATATCCTCAACGCCTTCATCACGGCCGCCGTGTTCGGCGGTCTGATCCTGCTGCTGACGATTCGCGACGGCGACGGGCGCAGCGTGCTTTCCCGCACGGCGAACCGCGTCGCGTGGACGTCGACGAAGCGGCGGAAGGCGAACATCTACCGCTCCGGCCCGCTGGGCCGTGCCGACTGGGGAACGAATCAGCTCCCCGGCCTCGGTGCTCAGACTCAGCTCTCCGAGCACGAGGACTCCTACGCCCGGCCGTTCGCGATGATCTACTCACCGCACGCTAAGACGTACTCGATCGTGATCGGCACCGAGCCTGACGGCGCGGCGCTGGTCGACCAGGAGCAAGTCGACCTGTGGGTGGCCGACTGGGGCCACTGGCTGCGCAACCTCGGTGATGAGCCAAACATGGAAGCCGCCGCGGTGACGATCGAAACGGCTCCCGACTCGGGTCGCCGCCTGCGCCGCGAGGTCGAGACGAACACCGACCCCGACGGCCCGGACTTCGCCAAGGCGATGCTGGGTGAGGTCGTGCTGAGCTACCCGGCTGGTTCGTCGACGGTGAAGGCGTACGTCTCGCTGACGTTCGCCGCCGCGCCGCGGAAGGGCGCTAAGCCCCGGAAGCCCGACGAAATGGCCCGCGAGCTCGCGGCTCGTCTGCCCGGCCTGACGGCCGGATTGCAGGCGACGGGCGCGGGTGCAGCGCACCCGCTGTCGGCCCAAGAGCTGTGCGAGACGATCCGGGTCGCCTACGACCCGGCGGCCGCGACGCTGATCGACGACGCGCACGCGGACGGTGACGTGCCCGACCTCCGGTGGAGCGACGTCGGCCCGACGGCCGCTCAGGCCGGATGGGACGGCTACCGTCACGACTCGGCCAAGTCGGTCACCTGGGCGATGACGCAAGCGCCCCGCGGGCTCGTGCAGTCGGGCGTCCTCGCCCGCCTGCTGGCTCCGCACCGGGATATCGCCCGTAAGCGCGTGACGCTGCTCTACAAGCCGATCGACCCGGCGCGGGCGGCATCGCTCGTGCAGTCGGACGTGCGAGCTGCGGAGTTCAAGGCGACCTCGACCCGGAAGCCGGCGGCGCGTGACTCGCTCGCGCTGCGCTCGGCTCAGGCGACGGAATCTGAGGAGGCATCGGGCGCGGGCCTGGTGAACTTCGGAATCCTCGTCACCGCGACGGTGATCGACCCGGCCAAGGAGGCCGACGCGCGCGCCGCGGTCGACAACCTCGGGGCGACCGCTCGCCTCCGGCTCCGGCCGGTCTACGGATCACAGGACAGCGCATTCGCCGCCGCGCTGCCCCTGGGCCTCGTGCTGAGCAAGCACGTTGCCGTCCCTGCGGCGCTGAGGGAGCGTGTCTGATGAGTGCTGACCTGATTGCTCTCGCCGTCCTCGGCGGGCTCGTCGTGATCGTCATCGTGGGCGCGCTGCTGTTCGTGCGCAGCGGCCGGAAGAACACCGACGCCGGCTCGTCGACGTCGGCCGGCGCGCTGACGTCTCGGGGCTACAGCGGCCCCGGCGGCGGCATGTCGAACTTCATCCAGCCGCCCGCCGAGTGGCGCGGCACGACCGTGCAGGTGTGCGGCCTGTGGCCGTACTCGATCGGTGCCGGCACGCCGATGGTGGGCGTCCCGCTGGGCCGCCACATTCACACCGGGGCGACGCTCTGCTGCGACCCGATTTCGTGGTTCCAGCGCGCGAAGCTCATCAGCAACCCGTCGCTGTTCGTGCTCGGCAAGCCGGGCCTCGGGAAGTCGACCGCCGTCGCCCGGATGGCGATCGGCCTCGCCGGCTACGGCGTGCAGCCGCTCGTGCTGGGCGATCTTCGACCCGACTACGTGGAGGTCATTCGCGCGCTCGGCGGCCAGGTCATCACCCTCGGCCGTGGCCGCGGGCACCTGAACGTGCTCGACCCCGGCGAGGCGAAGGACGCCGCGAAGCGGCTCACTGAGGCCGGTTTCCCGAAGGAGGCCGGCGAGGTCTTGGAGGACGCCCACGGCCGCCGCCTGGCTATGGTGTCGTCCCTGCTGACGATCCTCCGCAAGTCGGCTCCGAGCGACGTCGAGGAATCCATCGTCGACCAGGCGCTGCGCTACCTCGATCGGAACTTCGACGGCGTGCCGGTGCTGGGCGACCTGCTGAACGTCGTGCAGCAAGGGCCGGAGGAGCTGCGCCTGGTGGCCGTCGACCGCGGCGACTTTGCCGAGTATCAGCGGATCACGCGCGGGCTGGAAGCGTCGCTTATCAGCCTCTCCCGCGGTGGCCGCCTGGGCGAAATGTTCTCCCAGCCGACCGACAACCCAATGCGCCTCGACCGTCCCGTGGTCTACGACATTTCGGCCATCGGTGAGGCTGAGGGCGACCTGCGCGCGGCGACCCTGCTCGCCTGCTGGTCGAACGGATTCGCGACGGTGAACATCGCGAACGTCCTCGCGGATGCCGGCCTGGAACCGCGCCGGCACTACTTCGTCATCATGGACGAGCTGTGGCGTGCGCTGCGCGCCGGTAACGGCATCGTCGATCGCGTCGACTTCCTCACCCGCCTGAACCGTCAGGTGGGTGTCGGCACGGCCATGATTTCGCACACGATGGCCGACCTCAGCGCCCTCCCAGAGGAGGACCGGTTGAAGGCGAAGGGCTTCGTCGAGCGCGCCGGCATGGTGATGTGCGCGGGCCTGCCGTACACGGAAATGCCGGAGCTGACGACGGTCATCCCGTTCTCGGAGGCCGAGCAAGAGCTTCTGACCGGCTGGCAGGACCCGCCCGCGTGGGATGCCGCGTCGGGCCGCGAGGTCGACCCTCCCGGCCGCGGGAAGTTCCTCGTCAAGGTCGGCACTCGGCCGGGTATCCCGGTCGAGGTTCGATTGACGGAGGCTGAGCGCTCGATCCGCGACACGAATCAGCGGTGGTACGAACAGTCCCGCACCGGACGGCGCGCGCTGCACGTCGTCGAGGAGCTGGTCGAGGAGCACGAGGAGCGGGTGTCGTCATGAGCACTCCGAACAACCGCCGCCGCGATCCCGGCGGCTTCGGCGCGGAGACGATGATGCTGCTCGTCGGCATCGGCGGCGTGGTCGCGGCGATCGTCGTCCTCAACGTCGCGGTGCGCCTCGGCCACCAGCTCGACGGGACCGGTGTCGAGCTGCCGAGCGACCCGTTCGCGTTCACGCTCGGCGTCGTCATGGGGCGGGTGCCGTGGCCGGCATCCGCGACGTGGATCGTCATCGTCCTGTTGGCGATCGTCCTCGCGCTCGTGGTGCTCGCGATCATCGGCGTTGTCCGCTACCGGAAGGGACGGACTCGCGTCGACCGGGCCAGCTCGTACATGGGCCGGGGGAAGGACGTCGAGGGTCTGAGCAAGCGCAACGCGCAGGCTCAGGCGACCCGCCTCGGCGTCACCGGCTCCCTCGGTGTGCCGATCGGTAAGACGCTCGGTCAGATGCCGCTCTACGGCACCTGGGAGGACATGCACATCGACATCTGGGGGCCGCGCACCGGTAAGACGACCTCTCGGGCGGTGCCGGCCATCCTGGAAGCTCCTGGGGGCGTTCTCGTGACGTCGAACAAGCGCGATGTGGTCGACGCGACGCGCGACGTGCGAGCGGAGGCCGGCCCGGTCTGGGTGTTCGATCCCCAGGGGATCGCGCTCGAGAACCCTACGTGGTGGTGGAACCCGCTCAGCTACGTCACCGACGAGGTGCGCGCGGCCAAGCTGGCCGATCACTTCGCCTCCGGTTCCCGCGACCCCGGAGCCAAGACGGATGCCTACTTCGACCCCGCGGGGCAGGATCTCCTTGCGGGGCTCCTGCTCGCGGCCGCGCTCGACTCGCGGCCGATCACGGACGTCTACGGGTGGCTGACGCGCCCCACGGAGGAGGAGCCGATCGGCATCCTCCGTCGCGGTGGGTACGACCTGACGGCCGACCAGGTGCGCGGTGTCATCACCGCCCCGGAGAAGCAGCGCGGCGGCATCTACGGCACGGCGCAGCAAATGGCGTCGTGCCTGACCAACCGCCAGGTAGCCGCGTGGGTGAACCCGCAGGGTGAGCCCGATCTGCGCCCGCAGTTCGACCCGGCCGCGTTCGTGCGTGACGGCGGCACCCTGTACTCGCTCTCCAAGGAGGGCCGCGGGACCGCCGGCCCGCTCGTGACGGCGCTGACGGTCGCCGTGGTGGAGGCCGCGGAGGAGCTGGCCGCCGGGTCTGCCGGCGGCCGCCTGTCGGTGCCTCTCCTCGGCGTGCTCGACGAGGCCGCGAACGTGTGCCGGTGGCGCGAGCTGCCGAACCTCTACAGCCACTACGGCTCGCGCGGAATCGTGCTGATGACCATCCTGCAGTCGTGGTCGCAGGGCGTCGACGTGTGGGGTGATTCGGGCATGCGGAAGCTGTGGAGCGCCTCGAACGTGAAGGTCTACGGCGGCGGCGTCTCCGAAGATGCGTTCCTGGAAAGCCTCTCCAAGCTGATCGGTGACTACGACCGCCAGGCGTCGTCGGTGTCCTCCGGTCGTGGTGGGCGCAGCGTGAATCAGCAGCTCCACCGTGAGCGCATCCTGGACGTGGCCGACCTGGCCGCGATGCCGAAGGGTCGCGCCGTGGTGCTCTCGTCGGGGAACCGCCCGACGCTGATTCGCACGCAGCCGTGGATGACCGGCCCGCACGCCGAGAAGGTCAAGGCGTCGATCGCAGCTCACGACCCGCAGGCGTCGCGGACGATCATCGAGGCGCAGGAGTCGGTGCGTGAGGTCGCGGCCTCCGTCGACGGGAACGGGGCGGCCTGATGAGCGACAACTGGGGCGACGCTCCCGCTGACGAGGGGATCGAGGCGCAGCCGTTCGAGCTGGACGAGGGAGACGAGCCCGACCCGCGCGACGTCCCCGACGATGCCGAGCTGCCGGAGCTGCCGGAGCGTGAGCCCGGCCGGCTGTTCGGGATCGACATTGCCGACGTCGCGACGAACCTCGCGGCCCCGGCGATTCGCGCCGTGGTGCAGAAGGCCATCACCGGGGCGGTGAAGGATGCCGTCGCTGCCGAGGTCGACGAGGCGCTGGACCCCTCAGTGATCGAGGAGCTGCAAGCGCAGGCGGCCACGGCCGCTCGTCGTGCGGTCACCGCGGCGATGGATGCCCTCGACGAGGAGGAGCCGGCCGACGAGGAGCCGGCGCTGTACTACGGCTCGGTCGACGAGTTCGTGCGCGAGTACCTGGTGAAGAACTACCGTCGCCGCGTCGACGGGGAGCGCACGGTGTGGGCGGCCGACTGGTGGAACTACCCGGAGGCCGTCATTCGGCTCGACGCTCTGTGGCGGGCGTGGGAGCATCTGCGCCTCGACCCGACAACGGGCATGAGCGTCTGGTTCCGCGATCACGCCGAGCACCACATGAGCGTCCTGCTCGACCCTCACGGCCCGTTCGCGGCCGCCGGCATGGGAGAGAACCGGGTCAACACGAACGACAGCGACAAGGGCGCTGAGCTGCCCTACACGGCACCGCCGGAGGGTCTGTACCCCGACCTGCGCGAGGAGCCGCCTACGGGCGTCTGAGCGCACAACGAGAGAGGGACCGGCCCAGTGGGTCGGTCCCTCTCTCGTGCGCTCAGTCGGCTGCTCAGGCAGTCTTGGCGACGGTCCGCGCGTCGGGGTCTTTCCCGAATCGGCGAATGTAGGCCTGTCGGAGTTCTTGGAGCTGCGCCCGCTCGCGATCGCTGATCGGCTCGGCTTTGCCAGCCGCGATCCGACGCTGCAAGCTGCTTGCCTTCTTCGTCACTTCACCCACGGTAGCCACCTCCATCTACTACTAGTTTCCGCCGATACGGGCTCGCTGTCTACGCCGCTCGCATCCTGCAAGTTCTGCATCGTGCGGTAGATCATCTTGCCCTCTGTCTCGGTCGCTTCGTCGAATAGCGCCACCAGGGCGTCGTTCGCGACTTCGCGGTCAGTCTGATTGTCAGAACCAGCTTGCCCGAGCGCCCATTCCGCCCGCTTCCACCATTGCTCGCGTGCGGCGTTCTCGCGCGCGATCAGTGTCGACCGGTAGGCCGGGTAGAAAGCGACCGCGGCCGCGACGATGGCGAACAGACCCGCCATCGGCGGGCCTGACCAGAACGCGCGCCAAAATGGGTCGTCCGCGAACGGTGGGAGGAGGCTACGCGCGCCGAACCCGACACCCGCCGCGACGACTCCGACGCTGACGAGCTGCGCGATGCGCCTCCCGCGGACGCTCATCGACCAATCTCAGTGCGCTGCACCTTCGACGATCGCGACCGGTTCGGCCGCGCCTTGGCGCTCTGTAGCTGCTGCGCCTTGACCGCCTCGGTGGCCGGCTTGCCCTGGCTGACGTCGGCGGCCATCTTCGCGCTGACGGCCTCCTTGGCCACGCCGCGCTGTTCGAGCTTGTCGGCGTCGCGCTCGCGCCGCTCGGACGAGTCGTACAGCGGCTCGGCCTTCTCGCGGGTGGCCTCGGCGCGGTTCTGCTCGCGCTCGGCCTGGACCTGTGCCTGCTCGCGCTCTCCCTCGTCGGGAGTGGTGTCGGCGGTGTCGCGTGACGCCTCGGCCGCACGGTCGGCTTCGTCGGCCTGGCGCGACAGTGCGACCGCCTCGGCCTGCTCGGTGGCGCTGCGCTGACGCTCGGTGTCGGACTGCCGGCGCAGCTGCTCAGCCTCGACGGCCGCCTGGACGGCCGCGGGATCGGCGCCGGTGTTGTCGACGTCGACGCCGTAGCGCGTGCGGAGCTCGTCGCGGATGCGGCCCTCCGCGCGCTGCGCCTCGGGGTCTTCCGTGCCCCACGCGCGCGCCGTGGTGAGTGCGCCGCCGATCTGCTGCGGCGTCGCCTTGTCCCACCAATCGGAGCGGTACACGCCGCCCAGCTCGACGCGAGCTGCGCGCTTCTCTGCCTCGAACCGTGACGACAGTTCGCGCGCTGCCTGCTCGCTCTGCGCCTGCGCTCGTCGTGCCGCTTCCTCGCGGCCGCGGGCAAACGCTTCGCCTACGCGGCCCGCCGCGGTGACGGCGATGCGGAGCTGCCCTTCGAATGCTTCCTCGATGCCGTCGCTCTCATCGGCCATGATCTGACTCCCTTCTCATCGCTCCGGGCCGCGATCTGCGCCCGGCTTCGTCGTGGTGCGCGGCCGCGCGGGCTCCACCTGTGGCGGAACCGGCGAGCCGGTGGTCTTGTTGCGCTGCTCCTCCGCGCGCTGCATCTTGTCGAGCGCTTCCTGCACGGATGCGTCGACGATCGCGGAGCGGTCGACCTTCGGCGGGGTCGCCGTGGCGGTCGACGTGGGGGCCGTCGTCGACGTCGCGGCCGCGGGTGCCGGCATGGCTTCGAGCTGACGACGAACGTTCATCACGCGCTCCCGCACGGCGGCCTCGACGTTCGCTGCCTGCCGTGCCTCCCCGGCGGCCTTGGCGGCGTCGTAGACGGCCTGCGAGAGGTTCATGAGCTGGCGCAGCATGGCGAGCTGTGCGGCCGTCCCTTGGCCGCCGCGGGCGACGCTGGCGAGGAGCATCGTCGCCCCCGACATTGCCACCCGGCCGGCGCGCTGGCGCTTCACCGGGCGACGGTAGGTCTGCGCCGACTTGGCGAGTGCGTCGGATGCCTCGGCGAGGTCGCCGGGTGTCTCCTCGACGGCGTTTGACCAGGCTGCGAACGCGGCGGCGGTCTGCCGTGCGACCGTCGACCAGGTGTCGCGGTCGTCGAGCGGGATCGACCGAAGCTGCTCGCGGAGCTGTCCGATTTCCTCGGTGTGCCGCTGCCACAGCTCGGGGTCTGGTTCGCGCATTTCGCGACCAGGTGCAACGGGCCGCCGGCCTCGTCCCGCTGCCTGCCACTCGGCGGCCGCGTCGGTCGCCCCGGTGGGTGTGTCGGGCCATCCTTCGCGGAGTCTCGGCAGGGTGAGGTCGCGGCCTATCTGGCCGCCGCCGTACCAAATCGGACGCTCGCCATTGGCCGGTCGGCTCGCCACCGAGTAGCCGGTGATGACGTCGGTCGTGCCCTCCGCGAACCGGGGGCGCACGAGGACACCGGAGCGGCGTAGCCGGCGCACGAACTCGGCTTCGTTCTCGCTCGCGCCGGCCGCGCCTCGCACGGTGCGCGCGAGGTCGTTCCGGGGTGCGTTCAGTCGAACCTCAGCGGTGATGCGTGCCTGTCGTTCCCTCGGGTCAAGGCGGTGCCATTCGGGCTGCTCTCCCCCGACACGGGCCGCGTGCTGTTCGTACTTGCGCTGCGCAAACAGCGCGGCGCGCTCCTCGACGCGGGCCTGCTCCGCGGGGCTGTAGCCGCGCGTCGCACGCTCCCCCTTCGTCGACTCCAACTGCTCCAAGCCGTACTTGACTTCGAGGGCACGCGCGGCGTTCTGTGCGCGCTGGTAGTCCAGGTGCGTCGATGCCTTCGTGCCGTCCTCGCGGACCAGGTTCACGGCGATGTGCACGTGGTCGTTGCCGGCCTGTGAGAGGCCGTGACGGATCGCGACCCAACGGCACGGGGCCTTGGTTCCGTCGTTGTCGTCGAACCCCATCGCGGACACAAAGTCTTGCGCGATCGCGGCCCACTCCTGATCGGTGCGAATGCCCTCCTCGGCGCGCAGCGACAGTGAGGCGTGCCACACGTGGCCGCCCTTCACGTCGACGCCCATCGCTGTGCGCGGGCGGTCAAGGTGACGCGCGATCGCCTTCGCGTTGTCGCCGCTCAGCTCGGCGTCGTCGTACCACGCCATGAGCGCGTGATCGCCGGCCACCAGGTGCGGCTCCTCGTGCTCGTTGTGGCGACCCTCCCCCACGAGGTAGGTCATCAGGCCGGCCATGCGATCGCCGCGCGTGACGTTCGGCATCATGACAGGCTCAGCTCATCCACGGCCGCGTCGATGCGCTCCGCGACTCGACGCACCGCGGCGAGCGTGGCGTCTGTCTCTGCCTGACGCTGACCGGTCGCATTCGTCGCCTTCGCGATCTGGTTCACGTTGTTCGACACCGCGGCCAACAGCCGGTGCAGCTCGAACAGCTTCCCGATCGCGTTGCGCCGCTCGGTGACCGTCTCCCCCGTCTCGGATGCGAGAGTCGTCTCGACCAGCAGCCGCGGGATCGTCACCCGCTGAGCGAGCGCCAGGCGCAGCAGCCGGCCCTCCTCCTCGGGAGTCACCTTCACTTCGTGCTTGTGCTTCCGACCGCCGGGGGCATTCGCACGCCGACGCCGCTCCGTCTGGGGCTCGGCTGCCGTCTCATCAGACATGCGATCCCCTTCCTTCGGCCCAGCGCAGCGACCCCGCCCCGTGCGGGGACCACACGTCCAGTGTGCCGCACCCGTCGACGGCTGTCGAGGGGTCAAGCCCACTTAGCCCTGCTAAGTGTTTAGCTTGCTCCGTCTGGGACTCCATTTGCGTTCGCTCACGTCGACAGACGGGAGTGGTCGAGGCTTCGCCTCGGCGTGCTTTTGATGTGTCGACAGGCGTCGACTTCGAACCGCGCGATCCGTACGATTGGTGCATGGCTACGCAACTGACACCAGAGGAAGCAATTGAGCGCGCGCGACGTCTACAGGATGACCGCCTGACTGCGGTTCGTACCGTCGCGGAGGCGCGGCAGTCGCTCAGCGATGTGCGCGACGAGACGGCGCGCGAGCTGGCCGACCTACAGGCGCGGATCGCTGAGCGGATCGCGACCGCGGAGCGGGAGGACGTGCGCGCCTACTCCGCTGCGCTGAGCGCCGGATGGTCGGCGGACGAGCTGCGCAAGATCGGGTTTGCGGAGCCCGACAAGAAGGCGCGCACCCGGCGTCGATCGACGCGCAAGCCTGCGTCCAGCTCGGCACCCGCGGCGGCTGACGATGCGTCGTCGGAGCCTTCTACGGAGGGCTGATCGCTCCCACGTTCTCGGCCCCACGTTCCGCTCTGCGGCGTGGGGCTTTCGTGTGTCCCCGCGCTGCGGGGTTGCACTCCGCTCCCGATCCCGTCAAGGGCGCTTCGCGTCCCTTCGGGAGAGCCCTGCGGGCTCCCCTTGACCGGCTCTCCGCTGCGTGCAAGGCGGCAAGTGTTCCGAGAAAGCCGGCACCTCGGCGTACCGCCGAACTGCCTACTTTCATCGGACACACAACAAGGGATTGGGATCGAACGATGAGTAGACCCGTGAGTTTCGCAACGCTGACAACGACACTGCCGACGTCGGATGAGGAGCGCGGTCGGCTTATGCGAAATGTGGGTGAACGTGACCAGCAGCTCTACGAGTACGGTCGCTCTGGCTATAGGCTCGCGGCATCCGTGACGGTGCCGGGGGGCGACGTCGTAACGGTGATCGACACGCTCACTCGTGAGGGTGAGTTGGGGGACGATGACCGATGACGCGATCAATCGCGGTGCAGGTCGCGCAGCGCATCCGGCGCGTGCTCGACACTCGGGGTCTGACGGTCGAGTGGTTGGCTGACGCGACCGGGATCAAGCTGCGCACCCTCACCCGGCGACTGCACCTGACCAGGCCGTGCGGCCTCACGGTCGACGAGCTGAACGCGATAGCCGGCGCGCTCGACGTCGCGCCCGGCGTCCTGCTTCACGAGGACCAGGGCGGCGCTACCGCTGCGTCTGAGTGAGTTCCTGATCGGCCTTGTTGAGGGCGCGTGCAACGGTCGACTTGCCGACGCTGAGCACCGCGGCGATGTGGTCGAGGCTGGCACGCTCGGCGCGCATCCGCTGCGCCTGTGCGATCTTCTCCGGCGTCATCTTCGACGGCCGGCCACCGACCCTCCCCTGCGACTTCGCGTGAGCGAGGCCGCGCATCGTGTTCTCCCGGATCGTGTCGACGCGGAGCTGCGCGAACACGGCGACCATGCCGAACAGAGCGCGACCCATCGGGGTTGTGGTGTCGATCATCGGCTCCGTCAGGCTCTTGATGTTCACCCCTCGACGGTCGAGGTCGTGCAGCGTCTCGATGATGATCCGCTCCGACCCTCCCAGCCGATCGAGGCGGCGCACCAGGAGGGTGTCGCCCTCGCGGAGGTAGTCGAGGCAGGCGAGCCACTGTGGACGGTCTGCGATGCGGCTCGACTCGCCGTGGTCAACGAATACTCGAGAAGCACCGGCCGCGCGCAGCTCGGCCTCCTGAGCTGCGGGGTTCTGCTCCCGCTTCGAGACTCGGGCGTAACCGACGACGTTCGTCACTGCTGAACCTGCTTCACGCCCTCGGCCGCGTCGTCTCGTCGCGCTCGGGCGATCCTGCGCATGCGCGGGATGACGAACACGAGCCCGGCCAGGACGGCGACCGTGGCAATGATTCGACCGGGGAGCCATGCCGCCCCGTCGATCCAGAGTGCCGCGATCCAGAGGACGATAGCGACCTCACACAAGCCGAACGCCCAGAGGAGTCGACGTGCGCCGCCGCTCGTGCGTCCGAAGCGATCGCGCGCGGTGAGCAAGGCGATCGCCCCGAAGACGAACAGCACCACGCCGGCCCCGCCGACAAGGTTCGGGATGAGTGAGTTGAACATGGGTTCTTCCTATCAATCACGGCCGACGTTGGGGCCGCGGGTGGCGCGGTAGCCGGCACTCGGCGGCCGGGCCTGTGTGCCCTGCTGCGGTGTCTGCTTCGTCGCCTCGGACGCGGGACGGGGATAGGACGCGCTGAGCGCTGAGCGTGCCTGAGCGGCCCTGTCAGAAGCGGCCGGCGGTGCGGTGCGCTCGACGGTCACCGCGGCGAACACCGGGACGAGAGAGGCCGGCTCGGGAGCGTAGGCGAACATGTCGGGTCGGCTCATGGCCGATCCCGCGTTCCACTGCTCCGGGCTCACGCGAGCGAAGTCGAACCGGTACGGCGACTGCTCGGCCACGTGGGCCATGAACACCTTCGACGTGCGGCCGTTGCCCTCGCGGAACGGGTGCGCCTGATTGACGTAGGCGAACACGGTTGAGGCCGTGGCCACGAAATCGTTGCGGCTGATCTTGGCCCAGTCCGTCGACGTCACGAGCTGGCGGGCATCCGACAGATACCGGTCGACCTCGCCCGTCTTGACCTCACCGAAGCCGCGCCCTGGACCCTTCGACATTTCCACGGTGCGGTACTCCCCCGCCCACTCGTAGACGTCCTGGAACAGGTGCCCGTGGATCGCGCGAAGGTGAGCCCCGTCGAACGTGCGCGGCACGTCGACCTCGCCGTTACCGAGCTGCACGGCGCGCACGGTGGTGTCGGTGTACTCCATCCGAGACAGCACCCGCGCGTCGCGCTCGTCATAGAGGTTGCGCAGCGTCCCGATCCCCGTCAGCGGGTCGATGGTGTCGGGGTAGAAGTACGACTCCCAGCTATCGAACTGGGATGCCACGTCAGCGGCCGGCGCCGACGACGCCGGCAGCGCGGCGAGCGGCAGCGTGGCCGCGTCGACGGTACTCCGCGAGGTCGATCGCCCCGCGGGTGTAGTCGGTCACGTTCTCCACGTCCTCGCGGGTCGGGGTGAACCCTTCGTGCCATCCGGCGGCGAGGGCCTGGCGCACGCTGTCGCGCTGCGTCGCGTCGAGCTGCGCGAACAGCTCCGGCCACTCCTGCTCGACCGTGAATGCCTCAGCCACGATGGGCTCCCTTCGTCGTCCTACCAGTCTACCGGTTTTCCCGAAAACGGTCTATGGAATGTTTCGGCACAAGAGGGTTTCGGCACAGGGTTTCGGCACGGCGTGTCGACGTCGCCGCGGTGCCGTCGGTACTCGTGCCGGAATCGATCAGTTTCGAGCGATTGCGGAAACCTACAAGGTCGCGCGCTGTTGCAGAGCGGCGCGGATCGCGCCTACCCTTGAAACGTGCATTTGTACTTCCTGTGACGGCTGAGTAAAGGCCTACCGCGCTCGTTGAGTCATCCGAGCCTGCGGCGGCCGCTCGTTCTCGACCCTGCACGGGTCGCCGTCACCTTATGCACCCTCGCACGCCTCTCAGCCGTGCGGTGCGTCGTTCCGAAGGATACGAATGCTCTCCCTCAACACCCCTCTACCCGCGCGCCATCGCGCGCAGCTCATCGCGTCCGACGTCTCTGTGATGCGCGGAGCCACCCCCGTCCTCAACCACGTTGACCTCACGATCACGGCCACCTCGCGTGTAGCGATCGTCGGCGAGAACGGCCGCGGTAAATCGACGCTCCTGCACGTCCTCAGCGGCGCTCTCACCCCGGACAGCGGAGTAGTGCAGCGACTCGGGACGCTCGGCATAGCCGAACAGGAAATGCCGACCGGCGACGATAGAACCGTGGGCCAGGCGGTCGCGGAAGCGATCGCGCAGCCCCTGGCCGCCCTCGCATCCCTCGATGCAGCCGCGGCGTCACTCTCGGCGGGCGTCACCGGAGCGGAGGAGCGATATGCCGCCGCTCTGGAGCACGCCGAAGTCCTCGATGCGTGGGACGCCGAACGGCGGGTGCAGATCGCGCTGGAAGCGCTCGACGCCGAAACCGATCCCGCCCGCCGACTGCACGACCTCTCCGTCGGGCAGCGGTACCGGGTGCGCTTGGCGTGTCTGCTCGGCGCCGACGACGATTTCCTGTTGCTCGACGAGCCGACGAACCATCTCGATAGGAGCGGCCTCGAGTTCCTGACCACACAACTGCGGTCGCGAAACGGCGGCGTGGTCGTCGTCACCCACGATCGCGCGCTGCTATCCGACGTCGCGGAGACGATCGTCGACCTCGACCCAACCCCCGACGATCAGGCGCGCGTATACGGCAACGGCTACGCCGGCTACCGGGAAGGCCGGCGCGCGGAGCGCGAACGGTGGGAGCACGAATACGAGCGACAGCAGACCGAGCTCGGGCGACTGCAGGACAGTCTCAGCTCAGCGCAGAACCGTCTCGTCTCGGGCTGGCGGCCAGAGAAGGGAACCAATAAGCACGGACGGGCGACGCGCGCGGGCGGGCTCGTGCAAAGCGTGCACCGCCGGCAGGAACAACTCGAAGCGCACGCGGTGACCGTCCCCGAGCCGCCGCAAGTGTTCCGCTTCCCCGACCTCGCGACCCGAACCGGCGCGGTGCTGCTGAGTGTGGATGAGGTGACCGTGGCCGGCAGGCTCACGCGCCCGGTGACGCTCTCGCTGACGCACCGGGGGCGCCTGGTCGTGACCGGACCCAACGGGGCCGGGAAGTCCACTCTGTTGAGCGTTGCAGCGGGGGATTTGCACGCGGACACCGGCAGCGTTCGTCGTCCATCGAATGTCCGGCTTGCGTTCCTCCGTCAGGAGACCGCGCTGCCGCTGGATCGCCGCGCAAGCGAGGTCTACGCGGCCCACGTCGACACACTCGTGGCGGCCGGCACCGTCCACCCAAGCCAGGCCGTCGGGCTCTCGCAGCTCGGGCTCCTTCGCGCCCGCGAATCGAGCAAGCGGATAGGTGAGCTGTCGATGGGCCAGCAACGTCGTCTCGACCTGGCCTTGGTGCTCGCCACCAAGCCTCACGTTCTCCTGCTCGACGAACCGACCAACCACCTCTCAATCGCGCTCGTCGACGAACTGACCGACGCGCTCAACGCCACCTCAGCGGCTGTGATCGTATCGACCCACGACCGGCAGCTTCTCCGCGACGTCGACGGTTGGCCCTCGTTGCGACTGGCAGCACCGACCGAAAGTGAGGCGCTGGTATGACCCGCGAGACTCCCGACCGGCTGCGGGCGCTGCGCCCTCTCGCCACCCGCGACTATCGGCTGCTGTTCGCGGCGGTCGGTATCGAGGTCTTTGGCACCGGCATGTGGACCATCGTCATGGTGTTCCAGGTGCTCGCGCTCGACGACAGTCCCCTTGCTCTGTCGGCCGTGGCTACCGGGCTCAGCCTCGGCCTCTTCGCCTTCTCGGTCCTCGGCGGGGTGGTAGCCGATCGCTTCTCGAAGCGGCGGATCATCATCACCGTGCAGGGACTCACCGCAGCGGTCATGACCGCCGTCGCGGTGCTGTCTCTCACGGGCGCGATCGAGCTGTGGCATGTCGGGCTCGCCTCATTCGCGATGGGCGCGGGTAGCGCGTTCTTCTACCCCGCCTACAGCGCCTACCTCCCCCGAGTACTCCCACCCGAACAACTCCTCGCCGCGAACGGGCTGGAAGGGGCTCTACGCCCATCGATGGGCCAGGGCCTCGGCCCCGCCATCGGAGGGATCATCGTCGGGGCGTTCTTCCCCGCCGCTGGTGCGGTCATCGTCGCCGCGTCCTACGCTGTCGCGTTCGT
Source organism: Microbacterium sp. AR7-10 (assembly GCF_001878835.1). Taxonomy (NCBI): domain Bacteria; kingdom Bacillati; phylum Actinomycetota; class Actinomycetes; order Micrococcales; family Microbacteriaceae; genus Microbacterium; species Microbacterium sp. AR7-10. The sequence goes on from NZ_MJIR01000091.1 coordinate 26,273, forward strand.
CATCACCCTGTTCCTCAGTCGCCAGGAAGAAGCCGCCGAACCGGAACCATCGGAGCAACGCACGAGCGTGTGGGGCGACCTCAAAGCCGGCGTCCGCTACGTCGCTCGCACCCGATGGCTGCTGTGGACGCTGATCTTCGGATCATCGCTCGCGCTCATCATCCAGGGACCAATCGAGGTGCTGCTGCCGTTCCTCACCCGCGACCGATTCGACGACGCCGAAGCGACGTTCGGGCTCTTGCTCGCCGCCTACGGAATAGGCGGCGCAATCGGCTCGCTCATCGTGTCGTCTCTAAGACTGCCCCGGCGCTATCTCACGCTCATGATCGGGCTCTGGGGCGGCGGAACCCTCCCGCTCGTGCTCATCGGCCTCGCCAACAACCTGGCGGTGATGCTCGCCACACTGTTCGCCGTTGGCGCGGCCACGGGAGCTGGCGTGGTCATCTGGGGCACACTGCTTCAACGCCTCGTGCCACCGGAGATGATCGGGCGCGTCGCGAGTCTCGACTTCTTCGTCTCGATCGCCTTTATGCCCGTCTCGATCGCGATCGCCGGGCCGCTGTCGCTCGTCGTACCGATACCAGCGATCTTCATCGTGGCGGGCGTCGCGCCGACGCTGCTCGCTGTCGTCGCGCTTGTCGCAGGACGCATGCGGCACGTCGAAACGAGACAACCACTGGATACGTGAGCACGTGCCGAAACTCCGTTCCGAAACGGCGGTGTGCCGAAAGAGGTTTTGATTCGGGGCGGAGTTTCGGGGTGCGTCTCCGCGAACCCGCTGGACCGTGCCGCAAACGATCGTTTCCGGATGACAGACACACGGGGGCCACGTGGACGCCCGCATTGCATTGGCAGTCGCATCGCGGATCTGCGCCGGGAGCCCGCCAGAATAGGGGTATGGCACGAATGATTTTGGTGGCTGCGTTTGGTCGAAATCGGGTGATCGGCAACGGGCAGGACATTCCATGGCGACTGCGAGGTGAGCAGCAGCGCTTCAAACAACTCACGATGGGTCAGACGTTGGTCATGGGCCGCAAAACCTATGAATCGATTGGCCTGACTCTTCCCGGCCGAACCACTGTGGTGATAACCCGACAACGGGACTGGACTGCCGATGGTGTCGTGGTGGCGCATTCCTTCGAGGAAGCGTTGGCCGCATGCCGGACCGATGACGTATTCATCGCCGGAGGGGAGCAGGTTTACCGTCAAGCTCTCGGGATTGCTGACCAGCTTGAGTTGACCGAAGTCGATCAGGAACCCGCCGGCGATGTCTTCTTTCCTGAGGTTGACCCGACGGTGTGGCGTGAGACGGCAAGGATCCCACAGGAGGGCTATACCTTCGTCTCCTACGTCCGGAAGCACCCCTTCCCTTGACGGATTGACCAACTCATTCCGGCCGAAACCTCTGCCGGAATCACGTAATGGCGCACGTTAATGGCACCCGGTCAGCTGAAGGTGAGAGCGCAGAGCCAGAAACGATCGTTTTCGGCCTACTCGGCTCGCGGTGATGAACATATGCGTGCAACTCCACTGTAGGAGACTCCTGGCCTAGTTACCTTCCGGATGGTAACCTACACTCATGCGCACCGATCCTCGCCCCGCGATCCTGGCGGCCGCCTTCTCTCAGCTCGACGAGGGGCGGGCGGTGTCCCTGGATTCCGTGGCCCGAAGTGTGGGGCTGACCAAGCCGGGAGTGATGTATCACTTCCCCACGAAGGAAGCCCTCATGCTCGCCCTGGTGGACTCCGTTTTGGACCGCTGGGAAGAGGGACTGGTCGCACGCCTCGGGTCGTCACCGGAGGGCGCGGACCCGGCCGCGCGCATCGGCGCGTACGTCGACTGGTCACTGTCCGGGGGGTTCGATGAAACCGACCTGGTGGCGATGAGTGATCCGAAGCTGCGCCGCTCGCTCACGCAGCGCTGGGCCGAACGTCTCGCGCCCTGGCTCGTCGTGCCGGATGACGTCGCCCCGGACGAACGCACCCGGTTGCTCGCCGCCCGCCTCCTGGCCGACGGCGGGTGGCTGGCCGAAGCCTCCAACGTCTCCCCTCCTACCCCCGGCGACCTGGCGCAGCTCCGCGCCTTCGCCCACAACCTCATGAAGGACTGACTATGAAGAAATGGCTCCTGCTTGCCGGCGCGATCATCAGTGAAGTCGCCGGCTCCCTCGCCCTCCAAGCCGGCCAGGACCACCCGGCCTGGTACATCCTCGTGGCGATCGGCTACGTCGGCGCGTTCACGCTTCTCGCGCTCGTTCTACGCGAGGGGATGGCCCTCGGGGTTGCGTACGGGATCTGGGGCGCGATGGGCGTCGCCCTAACGGCGGTGCTGGCGGCACTTCTGTTCGGACAGCCCTTGACCGGCGTGATGATCCTCGGCCTGGCGTTGATCATCGGCGGTGTTCTCACCGTCGAACTTGGATCGCAAGCGGCGCAGCGCAAGAGGGAGGCGAGCATCTGATGGTCTGGCTCTTCCTCATCCTCGCGATCGTCCTCGAAGTCGGCGCGGCACTCTCCCTGCGCCTCGCAACCGGCGGACGGAAACTGTTCTACATCGCCGTCGTCGTGGGCTACCTCGGCGCGTTCTTCTTCCTCACCCAAGTCCTCGCCCTCGGGCTCGGCATCGGTGTCGCATACGGCATCTGGGCCGCCTCCGGCGTCGCCCTCACCGCCGTGGCCAGCAAGTTCCTGTTCAAAGAACCCTTCACCTGGGTCATGGCGCTCGGCATCGCCCTCATCATCGGCGGCGTCCTCCTCGTCGAACTCGGCGCGGCCCACTAGCCTGCCGACGCGGCCATGACCGTTGCTCGCACCCTCGCGGCAATTCGCCGCGCCCTCCTCGAAGACCCCGACGTCGACATCCGATTCGTGGACGCGATCACCGTCGACAGTCATCTTCTGAGCACGCACGGCCAGGCCCTCATCCTGTTCGTACACCCACAGCATCGAGAACTCGTCGACGAGCTGCGCAGCGCATCCCGCCCATTGGACTAGTGCGGTCTGCCGGGGTCATCACCGCGGCCGCGCAGCTCGTCAACGAGCTGGCGGTGCGCCGTATGCAGGAACAGCACGGGGCGGCCACTGCGCCCACTGTGGAGGTAACTGTCGGCGGTGAGCGCATCGGTGAACACGACTTCAAGCTCCGGCTGCTCGTGCAGCAGTCGCCGCACTTGTTCGGCCACCCGCTCAGTCATCGAAACTCCCCCCAGAGCTTCCGGGAGCGTATCGGACTGCCCGCACCGCGGCGCGGGCGGATCGCTATCGCGCGATCAGGTGGCGACGCCGCCGGCCCCTCGCGACGAGCTGCACGACGATCAGCCCGGCAATCATCGGGACGGCGAACAGGCCGGCCCCGATCAAGATGTTCTCGACCGTCAGCAGCTCGAACAGGGACGGGAACCGTCCCTCCTGGTGGGCGACCTCGAAAAAGCGAGCGAGGAACCAGCCGAGCACTACTAGCCCGCCGATCACCACTCCCGCGTAGGCAGCAATCCAGGCGGGGTGCCCCTGGGGCAGCTCGTTGATCGCTTTGTCCTTCATGTGATCCATCCTCTCTCGATCCTCTGACATTCGGTCAGGCCCGACTAGGTGCGCGCCTGCGGTTTCATCGAACACATGTTCGAATAGCGGTAGTCTCATCCTGGCCGGGGAGGAGACGGCCATCGGGAGCAATAAGCGATACGCGGACCACTACGACCGTCTGATGAATGAGCGCATCTTGGAACAGACGGTGGTGAGTGCTGGCCCGTTGCAGTCGCTCACGCCGGAGGAGCTGCGCCTGGACTCCGAACCGTTGACGATCGACCCTCGACCTAAGCCGGTGCGAGCTTGGGTGCGGTTCGGGCCGAAACCTGTACTCGTCGACGCGGTAGCGGTGCGGTGGACGGCGGATGCCGTCGGCGTGGTGTTCTCAATCCGCGAGACGGAGTATCGCGCCTGGGTCTGGGCGTCTGCGGTGACTCCGGTGCAGCGGACGCCGTAGCCCTACCTGGTGACTTCGGCCGTCTCGATCGAGTCGCGATCGGCGTCGTAGAGGAGCCAGGTCGAGTCGTTCCACTGGTTGCGGTAGACGATGCCGCGGGGCGAGTCGCTGAGCGCGTGCCAGGTCGTGCCCGCTGCGTACTCCTCGACCCACGCGGCTACGAGCGTTTCGGCTGCTGCGCGGTCCTCGGGGGTTCCGCTCTCGGTGGCGCGCACGTGCGCGGCCCACACCGGGCGCGCGTCGGCCAGCTTGCGCTCATCGCGGCGCAGCTCGTCGATGAGGGCCGGGAGGCATCCGCACTCTTCCTCGGCGTCGTGGTGGTAGCCGATGCATCGGTCATCCGGGCATCCGCACTCGTCGCCGCGCCACTCGGCCGCGGACGCATAGCCGTGGCGCTGCGCCCACTGGCGCGACGTCAGCCCTGCGAGCTGCAACGTTTCTCGAGCGGCATGGTTCAGCGTCGGCATGTCATCACTCCCCCATCGGTCGACCGACGGTCAGCACGCCCGGGCCGACGGGCTCGAACGGCTCCCCGCCGTTGTACTGGGCTTCGAGGCGCTCGACCTTCTCCATGATCGCCTCGTTGGCGAACTTTGACAGGTTGGTCATGCCGACGTTGCGCATGTAGGCGACGATCGCGCCGCGCATGCGGGCGGAGTCGTCGGGGTGCTGGTAGATCGTGATCTTCGGGGGCTTGCCGGGCTTCTCCCCCTTCTCAGCGGCGCTCAGCGGCTCTGTGGCGCTCTTGGCCGCCGGGGCGGGCGTAGTGGAGGCGGGAGCCGCTGCGGGAGCCTCCTGGGGTGCCTCCGGGGCCGTGGGGTGATCGAACGGGCTCGCGCTCGACAGGCTCGACTTGCGGGGGGCGGGACGGTTCATGACGGATCTCCTTCGATAGCTGCCAGGTGCTCGGCGTAGATCGCTCCGAGTGCGGTTGCCTCGGCACTCCCCCACTCGTCGAGGCCGCGCGCGGCCTCGGTGGCGTCTGCGATCACGACGCGCTTGGGGATGGGTCGACCGATCAGGCGCAGCCCGCGGCCCTCGGCGGCCGCGCGGAGCTCGTCGAGCCAGGCGGCCCCGCCGACGGTGCGTTCTTCGTGCTGGTTGACGATGATTCCGGCGACGCTCAGTCCGGGGTTGTAGTACCGCTGGACGTTGCCGATCGTGTCGAGGAGCTGCCCGAGTCCGTCAAGGCTCCACTTCTTCGTGTGGGTGACGATCACGGCCGCGTCGGCGGCCGTGAGGGCGTTGATCGTGAGCTGGTCGAGGGATGGCGCGGAGTCGATCAGGATCAGGTCGTAGTCCTCGATCACCTGGGCCAGCGCTTCGCGCAGCCGAACCTCTCGGCCGGCGCCGGCTATGACGAGTTCATCCCGGACGTTCCCGAGCGTGGCCCCGGACGTCGGCACAACGTCGAGGCCGGGCCACAGTCCCGGCACGATGACGTCGCGCATGGTGTCGTCGGCGCGGGTACTCAGGACGTCGGCCAGGCCCGCCTGCTCGGCGTCGACCTCCTCGGCCGTGATGTTGCTCGTGAGGTTGCCCTGCGGGTCGTTGTCGACGGCCAGCACGCGGCGACCGGCGAGCACCGCGGCGCGCGCGAGCTGGAATAACGTCGTGCTCTTGCCGACGCCGCCCTTCTGGTTGCAGAGGGCGAGGATTCGAGCGGTCATAAGAAAATACCTCCGTTGACGGGAACAACTCTAATACAGCTATTGACGGTGATGCGGGATGCTCAGTGACGCAGCCAGAAGTCGTCGGGGATCGTGGTCGGCTGCACGAGCCACAGGATCGCGGCGCACACGCCCAGAATCGCGGCGATGCCCCACAGGCAGAATTCGGTCTTGGTCATGCTCGCGTGCCTCTCTCTCGACGTCACGACGGGGAGGGGCAGCCCTGCGGCCGCCCCTCCCCCAGTCGGTCAGAACGGGGTGTCGTCGCCCTGGTCGGCGACGGGCTTGCCGACGACGCGGACGCTCTGCCCGCGCAGACTGACCGCGACCTCATCGGCTCGGACCTCGTGCTGCAAGCGGGTGCCCTGCTCGCCCTTGTACTCGGTGACGCGGTAGCGGCCCGAGAACGTCACGCGGACGTTGCCCGACTGCTCCGCCACCTCGACGAGGTTCACGGCCTGGTTGCCGCTCACGGCGACGTCGTAGGCGACGGTGGGACCGTCGGTGTAGCTGTTGTCCTCCTGGCGGATGCGGTCGCTGACGAGGACGCGGGCGTAGGTGTACGGGCCGTTATCCCCCTCGCGGAGGGTGGGCGTCGCGGCCAGGTTGCCGGTGCGGGTGATGTAGCTCATGGGTTCTTCTCCTTCGGTCGGTATTACAGGTGTTGCCGCTAATAGTGTTATTCTGCCGGGTCGAATGCTTCGCGCTCAACCTCCAATCTGCGGCCGTCCATCTGCGACGGGTACAGCACCAGCTCGATCGGGCTCGTGGGGTCGGGGTTCTGCAAGCGGACGCCCTGCACGGGCGAACCGGCGGTGATCGTCCCCAGCTCGGAGACGACGCGGCGGGGCGGGTTGTAGGGGCGGCCGTCC
>NZ_MJIR01000092.1:0-9535 GCF_001878835.1 Microbacterium sp. AR7-10
TTGGAATGTGACGGCGACGACCGAGATCTACCCCCTAGAGTTCGTCGGCAGCGTCAGATGTGTATAAGAGACAGCTGGGCGCGGCGACCAGCGCGTTTCTGCAGGAAAGCGACACGACGACCCCGTTCGTCGTCGGCGTGGCGGGATCCGTCGCGGTGGGCAAGTCGACCATCGCGCGCCTGCTGCGCGAGCTGATGAGCCGGTGGCCGGGCACACCCCGCGTCGAGCTGGTGACCACCGACGGCTTCCTCTACCCGAACGCCGAGCTCGAGCGGCGCGGGCTGATGGACCGCAAGGGCTTCCCCGAGTCGTACGACCGCCGGGCGCTCCTCTCTTTCCTCACCGAGGTGAAGAGCGGTGCGGCCGAGGTGCGGGCTCCGTTCTACTCGCACATGCGCTACGACATCGTGCCCGACGCGCACGTCGTCGTGCGGCGGCCCGACGTGGTGATCGTCGAAGGACTCAACGTGCTGCAGCCGCCGCCCGCCCCCAACGACGTCGCGGTGAGCGACCTGTTCGACTTCTCGATCTTCGTCGACGCCGACGTCGCGAACATCGAGCGCTGGTACATCGACCGGTTCCTCGCGCTGCGGCAGAGCGCGTTCAGCAACCCGTCGTCGTACTTCAACGTGTTCGCGCATCTCAGCGATGACGAAGCCGTCACGACCGCGCTCGGGTTCTGGAACGAGATCAACATGCCCAACCTCGTCGAGAACGTGATGCCCACCAAGCACCGCGCCACGCTCGTGCTGCGCAAGGGCGCCGAGCACGCCGTCGAGAGCGTGCAGCTGCGCAAGGTGTGACGCGCGCGCCAGGGGCTGCGCACGGCCCTCTGGCCCCCAGCTGATCATCTGAGTCTCGGGTGACTCAGCCCCAGGATCATCGCCCCACCAGAGGGCCGTAACGCACGAGTCACGCTAACCGCCGGTGACCGCCGGCGCGAGCACCCTGATCGACTCCTTGTGATTTCTCGCGCTGACCTTGCGCTGATCTTGAGGAACGGCCCGACCCATAGGATTGTGGCGAGCCGCCCGGTCACGGGCGGCGGCGAGAGGGAGCTACATGCGCAACAGCGGTGTGCGGGGCGTCATCGCCTCACTGGCGGTCGTCGGCGTTGTCGCACTGACCGGATGCGGCCCGGCCCCGTGGACGATGGGCGACCCGGAGGCGACGCCCACGGCATCCGCCACCGTCGCACCGCCCGTGCCGAACGATCTCTCCAGCGGCAGCACCCAGCGTGAGCTCGTCGCCGGTGCGGTGACCGCGAAGGTCGACTACTGGTCGACGCTGTCGATGGACCGGTGGACGGCGGGCGCGGTGAAACCGCTCAGCGTCTCGCTGGTCACCAACGTCACCCCTGACGACGGCCAGAAGGTGTACCTGCAGAAGGCCACCCTCACCGCGATCGCCGGCAAGGGCGAGACCTCGCTCGCCGCGCTGGAGCCGCAGACCGACGCCGCCACCGTGGCGCCCGGATATCTCGTGCTCGCGCCCTACAGCTACTCGCAGACCTTCAACGTCGGCCCGCTCGACGACAAGGCCACCTCGGTCACCGTGCAGGTGACGTTCGACTTCCTCGTGCAGACCACTCCGACGTCGAAGGAGTACGCGAAGCAGACCGCGACCGACACCCTCACGGTGGCCATCGCTCAGCCCGCATCGAAAGACTGAGCGGTACCAAGCTCAAGATCGGCGCAAGATCAGCGCAACGGCATCCGAAGCCGCCGGAGAAGCCGATCCGACGCCGATAGCGTACCGACGGGCGTGCACTCCGGCGCTGCCCAGGAGGGTGATTCATGACCTATCGACGGACTCGCGGCACCGTGCGCGCCGCCGCGGCGATCGCCGCCGTCGCCGCGATCTCGGGCCTCACCGGCTGCAGCCAGCTCATCGACACGCTGAACGGTGCGGAGACGGTTCAGGCCGTGCGCCCCACCCCGCAGGCCTCGGCCGACAACGACCTCGACGACGGCAGCGGCTTCGAATCGCAGTTCACCCGCGACGGGTCGGTCTCGCTCTCCAGCGACGTCGCCGACGGGCTCGAGGTGCGCCTCGACGTGTGGGCGTACGAGCCCAAGCGCACCATGCAATGGCATCCCGACGGTGAGAAGAGTCTCGGCTTCGCGGTGAACGTCTACGACCACCGGGTCGACGAGAAGGCCGTGCTCACCCAGAAGCGCCGGGTGTACCTCTCGCAGATCGCCATCACCTCGCAGACCGCGCAGGCGTCGAACCAGACCTCGTCGCCGTTCCAGTTCACCGCCGACCCGCGCACGCTGGTGCCCACCGACACGCTGCGCTCCGAGCGCGGACTGCTGCTGAACAGCTTCCAGGGCGGCCTGCTCGTGCCCCAGACGACGATCAACCAGCTGCCCGCCGACACCCAGGGCATCACGCTGCAGTTCGCGCTGACCATCGCGGTCGAGGGTGCGGCCAACGACGACGCCAGTTTCCAGCAGCAGACGGTGTACCAGGTGCTGCCCATCCGCATCCACCCGATCGAGAACTGAACGTCGCAGATCAGATTCTTGAGCCGATCTTGAGCAGAACCGGTGCCCGCCTGACGGGAATCCCGCGATCGATCGACCAGGATCGTCATATCGGACAGCGCAGCCAGCGCACCGAAGACCGAGGGGGCCGTCGTGACGACCGAGTACGTGCAATCGCCGCAGGGGTTCGACCGCAACGCGGGCGGCCACGGCACCGCGCTCACGCCGGCTGACGACGCGCCCGGCTTCGCCGACGACTTCTCGGCCGTACTCGAGGGCACGTCCGGGCACCGATCGACCATCGGATGCGTGATCCCGGCGTACAACGAGGAAGAATCGATCGCCGGGGTGCTCACCTCGCTCCTCGCCCAGACCCGGGTGCCCGACGTGATCCACGTCGTGGTGAACAACAGCACCGACAAGACGGTCAAGATCGCCTCGGAATTCGCCGGCCCGCACGAGATCACCACCGACCTCGGCGAGCAGTTCACCGAGGTGTTCGTGCACGACATCGGCAAGAACCCCGACAAGAAGGTCGGTGCTCTCAACTACGGCTACTCGCTCGTCGAGGGCTACGACTACCTGCTCGGCGTCGACGGCGACACCATCGGCGACCCGCGGGCGGTGGAGTACCTCGAGACCGAGGCCGTCTCAGACTCCCGCATCGGCGGCATCTCGGCGATCTACTCCATCGACACCGCGCCCATCAAGGGCGCCATCGCGAAGTTCCTCATCGCCGGGCAGCGCACCCAGTTCGCCGCTTTCAACCTGCAGAACCTGCTGCGCGGGCGCAACATGGCCGTGCTGGGTGGCCAGTTCTCGATCTTCTCGACCACCGCGCTGCGTGACGTGATGGTCGCCAACCGGCAGCGCACCCCGTGGGTGCGCGACAGCGAGGTCGAGGACTCGCTGCTCTCGCTGCAGATCAAGAGCGCCGGCTACCTGACCAAGATCAGCCCCTACGCGCGCGCCGACGTGGGCGGCATGACCACCATCCGCGCCTACGACGCCCAGCAGGTGAAGTGGACGTTCGGGGCCATCGAGCTGATGTGGCCCGGGCAGCGCGGCGACACGAAGGGCCAGCCGTTCCACCCGAACCTGCGTCTGCGCTGGTTCGAGAACTTCGGCATGCTCACCAACCTGCTCGTGCGCATCGGCTTCGTCACCCTGCTCGCCGGGTCGCTCTCGATCGGCGCGTTCGTGTTCTCGCCGTGGTGGCTGCTGCCGCCGCTGGCCGCCGTGCTGCTGAACGTGCGCATCGCCATGACGATGAAAGACCGCACGACCCGTGACATCCTGTTCGCCGCGCTGGTCGTGCCCGCCGAGATCTTCATGTGGATCAGGCTGAGCCACTTCCTGCGCTCGTGGTTCCGCTTCCTCTCGCGCAAGAAGGTCGACAACTGGGCCATGCAGGCTCAGGCCGAACGCGGCAGCGGCAGCGCGCACTGGATGCCGCTGGTGATGCTCATCGTCGTGCTCGTCGGCCTCGCCGTGGCGTGGAACCTGCTGACCCCGGCGATCCAGTCGGCCATCCTCTGGATCGGCTGGCCGGTGCTCGGCGTCGTCACCGTCACGCAGACCGTGCTGATGGTGTTCAAGCTGCTGCGTCGCTACCAGGGCTTCAAGGTCTGACCCGGGCTGACCGGTGCCGGTCGGCTGCTCGGCGCCGGTCGGCCTGTCGGCTTCTCGGCGCCGGTCGGCCGGTCAGCTGGTGACTTCGGTGGTGAGCCGGTAGCCGACCCCGCGCACCGTCTCGATGTAGCGAGGCTGCACGGGGTTGTCGCCGAGCTTGCGCCGCAGGTTGGTCATGTGCGCCTCGATCGCGCGCTTGTCGGCGTCGCCCACGAAGTAGCTCGTCACGTACGACTCGCCGCGCAGCACCAGCGTCAGGTCTGCCTTGCTGCGCACCCGACGCTTCGACTCCATCAGCGCGCAGAGCAGGTCGAACTCGGTGCGGGTGAGCTCGACGTTGTTGTCCTGCACGAGCACCGTGCGGGTGTCGGCGTTCAGCCGCAGGTCGCGGTGCGACACCCAGGTGCCCTCTTCGAGCTCGGCGTGCAGCACGTGCGGAACGACCGCGCTGCCCGGCTGCGCGGGCATGACGACCGGGGTCAGCCGGCCGTCTTCCTCGTAGCGCAGCACGAGATCGTCGTGGTCCGCAGACTCGGCGGCGGGTGCCTGCTCCCGCGCCGGCGCGACCGTGCGCGTGGGGGCGGGGGAGGTGAACTGCTCGCCACCGCGCGCGGCGGGGAACGATCGTCCGGACTGCTCCTGCCGCGGAGTCACGGCGGGAGCCCGCCGCGGTCGGCGCAGCATCGCCTCGATGCGCGCCCGCAGCTCGCGCGGGCGGAACGGCTTGTTCAGGTACTCGTCGGCGCCGGCGCCGAGGCCCATGACGACATCGGCCTCCTCACCCAGCGCGGTGAGCATGATGATGTACGTGTCGCTCTGCGCTCGGATGCGGCGCGCGGCTTCGATGCCGTCGATGCCGGGCATGTTGACATCCAGCGTCGTGATCAGCGGCTGGTAGGTGAGCACGGCGCGCACCCCGTCGATGCCGTTGCCTACCGAGACCGTCGAGAATCCGGCCGCTTCGAGCACCTCGGCGAGCAGGTGTCGCACATCCGGGTCGTCTTCGACGATCACCGCTGTCTTCGGGGGAAGGCCGTCATCCAGCATGCAGCACTCTCACATTCGAGGAAGGGGAACCGACGTGGTTCGGTTCATGCTATCGCGCGCCGCTGAACCGGTTACCCGGGTCACTGGGCATCCGATGTCAGCACATCGGCCGTCAGCGTCTGCGCGGCCTGCGGCCACCACACCCCGGCCGCCGGGCCGCCCTGACACGGACCGTCGCTCTCGCCGGGCGGTTTGATCCACAGATTCGTGTCGACCACGTCGTCGCCGTAGGTGCCGCCCGGGTCGCCGACGCGCTGCCCGGGCGGGTTGCACCACTCCGATCCGGCGCTCGCGACGCCGTTGCGCGAGGTGTCGACGATCGCGTGCATGCCGTCGAGTTCTGCCGCGACCGCGTGCGCGTAGGCGAACTCGTCGTAGGTCGACTGGTAGTTCGACACGTTCGTCGCGAAACCGCGGACGCGATCGGCGACGTCGACCCGGGTGATGAGGTCGGCCATCTCCGACGGGCTCAGCCACGAGCTGTGGCCGCCGTCGAGGTAGATCCAGGTGCGGGCGACCTGCAGGCGGTCGACCGCGTCGCGCAGCTGGGCGGCTCGCTCGGCGACGTTGTCGCACTGCGGGGCGAGCGCCAGGCTGTCGGGTTCGAGCACGACGATCTTCTGCACGTCGGGTGCGGCGGCCAGTGCCGTGGCGATCTCGTCGATCCAGCGGTGGTACTCGCCCTCGCTCAGACCGCCCGCGGAGTGGTTGCCGCAGTCGCGCCCGGGCAGACCGTAGATGACGAGCGCAAGCGACACGTCCTGATCGCGCGCGGCCGAGGTCAGCGCCGACACGGTGCGGCCCGCACGACCGGGCGGGTCCTGCTCGGGAGTGAGCCAGTACGCCGTCGGCTGCTTCGACAGGTATTCCGTGGCGTCGCGCTGCGCGGCATCCATCCCGCTCTCGTCGAGAGCGAGACGCGCCTTCGACAGTGGGGGCGCGAGGATGACCGTGCCCACCGCGGGGGAGGCGGCCGTCGCCGAGAAGACCCACCGCTGCACGGCACTCACCGCCATGACGAGGGCGACGATGAGCGCGATCACCACCGCGATCACCACGATCACCAGCACGCGTCGGCGCCGCTGTCGAGGGGCGCGGATGCCCGGCGCGCCGCGCCCCGTTCCCGCCGGGCCGCGGGTGCGCTCGGAGCGTCTCTTCATGGCTGTCAGCTTATCGACGCGCTCGACGGCGTCCGCGCGCTTTCGTACGGCGTCCTTTCAAATACCGGGCCGTATTCTTGAGCTCATGTGTGGAATCGTCGGATACGTGGGCCCGCGGCCCAGCCAGGACATCCTTCTCGCGGGCCTCGCCCGCCTCGAGTACCGCGGCTACGACTCCGCCGGCATCGCCGTGATCGATGAGCAGGGCGACCTGGGCATGCGCAAAAAGGCCGGCAAGCTCGCCATGCTGCGCGACTCGCTCGCCGAGCACCCCCTCGCCGCCGGCACGACGGGCATCGGACACACCCGGTGGGCCACCCACGGCGGCCCGACCGACGTGAACGCGCACCCGCACCTGGCCGACGACGACAAGCTCGCCGTCATCCACAACGGCATCATCGAGAACTTCAACGTGCTGCGCGACGAGCTCATCTCCGAGGGCGTCACCTTCCGCAGCGAGACCGACACCGAGGTCGCCGCGGCTCTGCTGGGGCGCGAGTACCGGGCATCCGGCGATCTGGCATCCGCCTTCCGCGCCGTCGTGAACCGCCTCGAGGGCGCCTTCACGCTGCTCGCCATGCACGAAGACCAGCCCGGCGTCGTCGTCGGCGCTCGCCGCAACTCGCCGCTGGTGATCGGACTCGGCGAGGGCGAGAACTTCCTCGGCTCCGACGTCGCCGCGTTCGTCGAGCACACCCGTAAGGCGCTCGCCATCGGGCAGGACCAGATGGTCACGATCACCCCGTCGTCGGTCGAGGTGACCGACTTCGACGGCAACCCCGTCGAGGCGCAGCCGTTCGACGTGTCGTGGGACGCCGCCGCGGCCGAGAAGGGCGGCTGGCCGTCGTTCATGGCCAAGGAGGTCGCCGAGCAGCCCGACGCCGTCGCCAACACCATCCGCGGACGCGTGCAGGGCGACCAGGTCGCCATCCCCGAGCTCGACGGTCTCGACGAGCTGTTCATCGGCATCGACCGGGTCATCATCACCGCCTGCGGCACCGCCTCGTATGCGGCTCTGGTCGGCAAGTACGCGATCGAGCAGTGGGCGCGCGTGCCCGTCGACGTCGAGCTCGCGCACGAGTTCCGCTACCGCGACCCGGTCATCGGCGACAAGACGCTGGTCATCTCGATCAGCCAGTCGGGCGAGACGATGGACACCCTGATGGCCGTCAAGTACGCCCGCGAGCGCGGCGCGCGCACCCTGTCGGTGTGCAACACGCAGGGCGCGACCATCCCGCGCGAGTCGGATGCCGTCGTCTACACCCACGCCGGCCCCGAGGTCGCCGTCGCGTCGACCAAGGCGTTCTCGGCGCAGATCACCGCGCTGCTGCTGCTCGGCCTGCACATGGGTCGGGTGCGCGGCTCGCTGACGGCGTCGGCGGCGGCGGATGTCGCCGAGCTGCAGGCGCTGCCCGAGAAGATCGCCCAGGTGCTCGCCGAAGAGCAGGAGCACGTCGCGCAGCTGGCCGGCTGGATGGCCGACACCCGCTCGGTGCTGTTCCTCGGCCGCCACGTCGGCTACCCGATCGCGCTCGAGGGAGCGCTCAAGCTCAAGGAGATCTCGTACATCCACGCTGAGGGCTTCGCCGCCGGTGAGCTGAAGCACGGCCCGATCGCGCTGATCGAGCCCGGTCAGCCGGTGTTCGTGATCGTGCCGTCACCGCGGCACTCGGCCCTCGTGCACTCGAAGGTCGTCTCGAACATCCAGGAGATCCGCGCCCGCGGCGCTCGCGTGATCGTCATCGCCGAGGAGGGGGATGCCGCCGTGCTGCCCTTCGCCGACGAGGTCATCCGCATCCCGCTCACCGGTGCCATGTTCGAGCCCGTGCTCGCCGTCGTGCCGCTGCAGATCTTCGCGATGGCGCTCGCCACGGCGAAGGGCCTCGACGTCGACCAGCCGCGCAACCTAGCGAAGTCCGTCACAGTGGAGTGACCCCGGTCTCCTAGCGGGTCGGGCCGCAGGGTTGGGGGGTCCCCTCGCGCCGCCCCCGGCACGGATGTCGGCGGAGTTCACGGATGTCGGCGGAGACGGGCGGGTGCTGCTGGCATCCGTCTTTTCTGCCGACATCTGTGTGGCGGGGAGTGGATGCGGGGCCGACATCTGCGCGTCAGGAGGATCAGTCGCCGATCCGGCCGATCGCCGCGGTGATCGCCGGAACGACCTGGTCCCAGTTGTGCACGACGAGCGCGTAGTCGAATCGCAGCGTCTCGTACCCGAGGGCGGATGAGGCCGCGTCGCGCACGAGGTCGGTGTGCCGTCGCTCGGCGTTCTGATGGTTCTCGCGGCCGTCCACCTCGAGAATGAGCCGGCCGCCCACGACGAAGTCCACCCGACCCACGCCCGGAATCTCCACTTGGCAGTCGAGCCGGATGCCGAGCAGGTGCAGCCGGAATCGAAGCAGTGACTCCAGCCCGCTCTGCGCATCGGACCGGGCGAAGCGCAGCATCCACTGGGCGGCCTGCGGCAATTCGTCGGCGATTCGACGCCGATCGGATGCCGTGATCAGCCGGCTGTTCCAGGCCGACTCGTAGGCGGCGAAGAACTCCTCGGCCGGAACGCAGCGATAAGCGTGGATCAGGGCCGTCGCGACCGAGGCGTATCCGACGCCGGAGGTGCCGGGGGAGTAGTGCGTGACGCACGTGCACTTCGGATGACGATGCCGTCGGCCGGCGCGCCCGACCCAGACGTGGACCTCCTCGACGGCGCTGGACAGTACCCACACCTTGCGGGACCGAAGGGCATCCCTGCAGGTCAGTTCGCCGCCGTGCACCGCTGCCGTCACGACCCTCGGATCGGTTGTGGGCAGCGCGAAGACACCGGGACGGACTCGGCGGATGCTGCCGTTGGTCACGGCATCGGCGAGGATGCGCCGGCTGCATCCGTACTGCTGGAGCTGCACGCCACGAGCGATTCCGTCGAAGCGGGAGAGGAGGTCTTTGGGCGCCAGCATCACTCGAGCATCGTCGGATGTCGGCAGGTGTGTGGCGGACTCGACCCTGATTGTGGACGGCCTGGCCGAATCGGGCAGATGTGCAGGAGGACTCGCGACGTGAGGTCGGCCGAGCGGATGCATGCGCGATGAACGGATGTCGGCGCATACGGCACCTTCTTGCCGACATCTGTCCCTGTCTCTTATACACATCTAAAAAAAAAAAAAAAAACAATCAGAATATGGAAATTGTACGATTAGTGGCATTGTGACATAG